>CAZUFJ010000036.1:0-2750 GCA_964619805.1 uncultured Candidatus Peribacteria bacterium
GCATCAATGCTGAAGCCGGACATGTTTCCTTCCGCAGATGACTTTCGGCAGGCAAAGCCGGAGGATCCTCGTTTTATGCGCGAAATCTTCACGGATCACATCGTTGGCGTAGAGCTTTGGGAGGTTGAAGATCTGCCGACCATCACGCCCCGCCCGCGAGATGATCTGTTTGGCGTAGAGTTAGTTGAGATGAACAAAGATCATCGCGCGGTGTATGAATTTGTCCGCGAGAACGATGAAGTGGAGCTTACTCCGTACCAGAAGGCAGAGCGTCTTCTGCGTACGGCAACGGATCCATATCTGATACGCAACCTCTATTGTCTACCGGGACAGCTGCACCAGACAATGCTTGATGCCGAAGTTTCAACAAAGCTGCTCTGGATCATGGAGCAGACGGAGGAAGCGATTCTGGCTGGAGCAAAAGTGGTGATCGGCTCGGGTCTGTATGCATCGGGCATTACCCGGTCAAGCCGCGTGCTTGGGGAGCGATGGGTTGGCGGACTATTGCAGGAACGATTTGGCAAAGATGCGGTGCTCACGATTGACGGTACATCGGCGATTCTGGGTTCCGGAACTCGCGAGAGCGTGCGCGAACGGGCCATACGGCAGTGGCGAAGCGATCCGGACAAACGGATTTTGCTCATCTCCATGCGCGCATGTCCTGATTCAATCAACCTTTCCGTACCGGCTCTCGAAGGCGTGACCGAGCTTTTTATCACCGCACTTTCCTTTGGCTGGGAGCCGTGGAAACAATTCCTTGGCAGGTTCTGGCGAAGAGGTGCGGGCGTGCCGATCCGCTATCGCGTGCCGATCCTGAAAGGCACGATTGATGAGCGACTCCTCATTTTACTGGAGAAGAAGTGGCATGCAATTCAACTGTTTCTTGCGCAAGTCCCGCTCTCTGATGAGGAGATGAATCTGCTTGACCCGAAATTCAAGACCAAATGGTTTGCAGACGAGCATCGCTCGTCAGTGGAACAGGCAAATATCATCTGTGCCATGGTGCGTGGGAAAGGAGAGCAAAAAGCTCAACGGATTCTCGCCGATTCCTATCGGAATGTTTCCAACGGGGAACTGTTCGCGCGCTCATTCATCAGGGCGCAAGAACGCACGGCATCGGGACATATCAGTCGTGTCATGGCATCGGTTATTGGCACGTTTGAGCAGTCCGGAATTGCGCGTCCAGAGCGGGTTCTTGATGCCGGTTGCGGACCCCTTACCATGGGGCGTCGGCTTGGGGTACCTGTGTACAGTATCGATATGAACCCCCACATGATCGCAATTGGCAAAGCAGCCGAACCTGCTATGGGGCACAATGCCCAGGTTGGGTTTTTGTCTATTTTGCCCAGAGAATGGCATGGATTGTTTGAATGGGTGCTGATGTCGCTTGTGATTGACTGGAGTTCACGGGCCAACGCGCGCGGCAAAGTTCCGGAGCGGCTTCAGATTTTGTCCGAAGCAGTATGCGTATGCCATCCGGCTGGACGCGTCTGGATTACGACCCAATACGACGCGTTGACAGAGGGTCTGTTCAAAAACTGGGTTGATGCATTCGAGCAACAGGATTTCTCGATCATCCATCAACTCACGGGGTTGATACGCGCGCGAAGCACACGGAGTGCTAAAAACCCTTTTCACTTCTGGTCGCTTTGTTTTTCTCCTGACGGAAAACGCTTTACGGCTCGTGATGTTGCGCCGTTTAGGTTCCGTTTTGAGGAAAAACAAAAAGCCGATATCCGTCATGGGGGGGACACGAGGGATCCGCAGGTGTATCATCCTTCGGAACTCTATCAGGACTTTGAGGTCATTCCGCTTATTGGCAAAACGCAATTGCTTGATTCGGCAGCCGCAGATGCCGCAGAGGAAGAGGTGCATCGCATTGTCCGGCATGATGCCGCGCATCTGAAGGGGTGGCAGTTCCACCATGCGCCTGCGCATCTTGACTGGCGCACGGTGCAGGAACTGTACGCTCGCGGGCTCATCGACATAGGAGTACACAAATCGTAGAGTGTTTGGGGCGAGAAGTGATGATATCATTATGGACGTTTCCTTAAAGCACTAGTTCTGATCATCACTCTCGCTCAAGTTTCAAGCAGGCGGAAAATGGGATTTACCGGCGAACTTTCCTTACATAGCCGTTCACCCCACCGCCTGCTTTTTTATTTGGTGTGGCCAGTATGATTGACAAAACTGCCCGAAGATGCTTGATTAAAGGTAGCAACTTCACTACTTAACAAACAAGGAGGTATCCTCATGACCGCTCCGCGCAGAAGACGAGTTCAGGCACAGCCGATCAACCAAGGGCTTTGGGAGCAAGATCCGAAAAAAGTTGCGGTTGATCTGCTTGGGCGGGTCATGCAAGTCGGAGAACTTTTTGCCACCATTCTTGAGGCAGAAGGATATCCAACCGAGAAAAATACCGGATTGTATGCGCCAGTATGTACCATGGAGCCCGGCTCGGTTTACTGTCCAAGGCAGCACAACACGCTACTTCTTCTCATCGCAACGCATAGTGAGGGTGCACGGGGAGGATGCGTGCTGATTCGTGAAGTCGAGATTGGCGGCGTTCTTTACAAAGGTCCTGCTAGGGTCACGGCAAGTCTTGGCATAGATCAGCATGGGATGGTTGGAAATACGACCTGGATTGATGAAGAAGCACTGCAGATTGTAATGAATGCTGAACTGCACCCAAGCGTGAAGCCGAAAGGGGGCGCACGCACAAAAATCCCTTCCGACGGCAACGGTATCGG
>CAZUFJ010000037.1:0-16326 GCA_964619805.1 uncultured Candidatus Peribacteria bacterium
GAAGATGAACTTCAAAAAAGACGAGGAGCCCGCAGTACCAGATGAGAATGCACTTCCACGCATTGCAATTGTCGGCCAGCCAAACGTCGGCAAGAGCTCGTTCATCAATGCGCTCATGGCAGACCCTGACCGCGATGCTTCGCCGCGACTTGTGTCCGATATCCCGGGCACCACCCGTGATGCAACGGATACGGTGATCAAACGTGAAGGAAAAGAATTTGTTTTCGTTGACACAGCGGGCCTGCGCAAAGCCGCAACGAAGGCTGGTGAAATTGAAGGGCTTTCAATCCTCCGCACGGTGCAAGCACTCGAACATAGCGATGTCATTCTGCTTGTAACGGACGCCGCGAAACCAACATCGAAGCAGGATAAGCGCATCGCTGCGCTTGCGATCGAATCGGGGAAAGGCCTGATCGTCGCCGTGAATAAATCTGACTTACTTAGTTCGGAACAGAAGGCAGAAAAAAAGGACGAGATCGCAACCGCACTCCAGTTCGCAAAATTCGCACCGTTCCTTTTTTGTTCTGCAAAAACACGCGAAGGATTGCCGCAAGTCTTTGGCATGATCGAAGCCGTTTCCAAGAGCCGCATCCGTCGCATTCCGACCAAAGCACTCAACGATTGGTTCGGAGAGGTGGCGAGCCGCGGCCCCGTGGGGCAAGTGGGCAAATCGAAGCACATTACACAGGCAAGCGACGTGCCACCAACATTCGTCCTCTTCGTGCGCGATACGAAAAAAGTGCAGCTCGCACACCTGAAATACTTGGAACGCAAACTGCGCGAGACGTTCGGGTTTGAAGGGACACCCATCCGTTTTATCACAAAAGGTCCAAAAGATCGTTAAAATGACGATTGTCAGATTCGTTGCTCGTTACTCGTTTCCCGTTGCTCGTTAAGCACGCAAAGTCTCCGAACAAGAAACGAGCAACGAATCACTCTCTGTATTTTCGTTATCCTCTGCGATCAGCCTTCCCATCTCTGACTCTTCCATCCTCCCGGATCGGCAGCGGATACGCCTTCACGACGATCTCGATCTTATCGAGCAATTTCTTTGGATCATCATCCGTCACGAGGTTCAGCGGAATCTCGCGCTGGCAGAGCTCGACGACGATGTGCTCGATGGAATTGGAGATGCCCCCCGTGCTCGTGAGAATGCCGATCGGGCGGCCCTCGTCATACGCGATTGTGAATTCATTCAATGAACCGATGCCGCCGCCGACGATGAGCACCGCATCCGACGAGCGGATGTTGATGATATCGCGCTCCATGAAGCCCATCCCCGTGTAGATAATCATGTCGTGGCCGTGCGGCGATTTGTACTCATTGATGTGCTCATATTCGGAAAACGCCGGCGAGATGCCGAGCGTAAAACCGTTGCATTCCTTTGCCCCGAGCAATGCATCATTCGGCAGACCCGGGCATGCGCCATTGATAAAGATGTATCCGCGACGCGCAATCTCGCGCCCAAGCTCCCGCGCCATTTCGCGCGCATGTTCATCTTCCATTTGCGGCCCCGATGCGGACCCCATGACGCCAAGTTTGAGTTTGTGATGATGAACCATGAGCATTAGAGTGAGCTGAGAGCCTTTGTACACATGCCACGCAGATCCGGCACGATTGTAGCGGAAATGCGATCGCAGCGATCGGGATCCTTGAGCACGCGCGCAAGACAGAAGATCGTCCAGTCACCGAGCGTTGGTGCGCCCTCGCCCGTCGGCATCTCACCAAGATCACCGCAGATCTGTGCTTTGCCGCTCTCAATCGCAGACTCAATGCGCGAAGAAACTGCACCGTAGACCGCATCACGCGAAAGACCGATGAATCGAACAACATCCGGTTTCACGCTCGAAGTCGCCTCCGCAAGTTCGCGGAACACCTCGGACGCGCGCGCTCGCATCGAGTCGCCGAAATACATCCCCGGGACAGGAACGTACGCGACCGCCGCATAGGCCATGACAGCAAGCAATGGGAGGAATTTCCGCATCCAGGCATTATAGCAGAAAAGCCTTAGAAATACCATAGTATTGGTTCTATTGGATATACAAATACTTATTCGTGTTGTGTTCTTCGTTCGTTTCTGCGTAGTGAATCTGGCCGTCGGTGCCGTGCAGATAATACCAATACGGTGATTCTTTGGGATTCAGTGCGGCGCGCATCGTCGAGAGGCTGGGGCTCGCAATGGGACCGGGCGGCAGGCCGCGGAATTTGCGGAGGTTATAGGGTGAACCGTCGTTTAAGTCTTTTACGGTAAGTGCACCGGTTTGTTTCTCCAGAATGTAGCGAACAGCGGCATCGACGCCCATGCCCGCACCGGCATCGAACCGCTTCCAAAGGATGCCGGAAACAGTCGGCCGCTCGTCCTCCCTGCGCGTCTCCTCCTCTATGAGCGAAGCCATCGTCACGATTTCGTGGAGCGATCGCTTGGATTTCTTTAGATCGTCGGCCAGACCATCCACGATGCGGTTACGGAACGTGCCGAGCATGCGCTCCAGGAAAAACTTTGGGACGAATTCATCCGCATCGATGAAGTAGGTTTCCGGAAAGAGGTACCCCTCCAGTTTTCCGCCACGCGCAGCCAATCCCTTGACGCTTGGAAGAAAATCGAACGTCGAGAAATCGCATGTTTGCGCGCAGGTCGTGATCTCCCCTGCCTCAATCACTCCCTTCTCTGCAAGCAGTGCATCAATGTCCTTCACGGTGAACCCCTCCGGAATCGTGATGACGCCTTCTTCGCCTATTCCCGCATGAAGGCCCTCCACAATTTCCGGGACTCCTTGGTTCTGCTTCATAATGAACGATCCCGCTTGAAGACTGGCGGAAAGCCCCTGCAAACGAACGTAGGTCATGAATGCTAAGCGAGAACGAATGATCTCTTTTTCCTCCAAGATTTTCGCTATCTGCTTCACGCTGGAACCCTTCGGAATCTTCACAGTGACGCGCTTTTCTACACTCGCATCCACAGGAGTGAGTGCGTGCTTGTACCACACGAATGCGCCACCGAGGAGCACACAAAGAAGCACGACAGAGGTCGCAAGTCTCTTCACAACCCGATCATACACTGCGCAGTGGCTACTCGTCACTGCCAGCGAAGCGCCCGACCTGTCCTCCATGGCCTTGGCGGCGGGGAAGGGCGAAATGGGGTCACATGCCACTGCTTACCCCTCCCATTCCCATCTCGCTCATGAGGCCCTGCATCTTTTCCGAGGAAACGACCTGCGACTTCTTTAACGCACGATTCAAGCAATCAATGAGGACCGCCGGGAGCTCCGCATGTGGAACATCCTGCGGGATGTCAATCGAGAGAATTTCCTGATCACCCGAAACGACCACCTTCACGCCGCGCGATTCCGCCTCGACGTGGATCTTGCGTAGATCCTTCTTCACGCGCTTCGCTTCCTTTTGAACGCGATACGCATTGCGGAGGTCGGAGAAGGAGGGAGACATAGGGCTAGGGTGAGGGCTAGGGCTAGGGCTAGGGCTAGGAGTCTATGATATCGAAGCGAAAATTTCTAGTGCTCAAAAGGCGTGGATGTGCGGCTTATGACCCGAACGTTCAAGGAACTTTTCTAAACCCGCATGCGGGATGGAAAGCGTCGCCGTATTCACGAGCGGATGGCTGCAAATACGGTCTGCATTCCACAGATCCTCATCGATCCAGAATTCCACTTCCTTCTCCGCATCATTGATGAGCCCCAGGATCGTTACGGAACCCGGCTCGACGCCCAAATGCTTCTTCAGTCGCTCCGCGGATGCGAAGCTGATGCTCTTTGCCGAAACGAGTGCTGCAAATGCTTTAGGATCAAGTCTCTTTTCGTGCGGAACCGAAACGAGAAAGTGCCGCTTCCCTTTATCGTCACGCAGAAAAAGATTCTTTGTGTCCTTTCCGGGAATATCGTGTTTGATCTTTGACGACTCTTCGCATGTGAATACCGCATCATGATCGAAACGTTCGTAGGAAATTCCGTGCTCGGTAAGAAAAGCGTAGATGTCCATGGGGAAATTGTACCCTCCTTTTCCGCAGCCGGGACGTCGCGTCCCGGGGGAATAGAATAATTTTCCGATGCCGCAGATCAACCAGATCGAGATTCTGTGGTTGATCGCGAGCCGGGACGCGACGTCCCGGCTGCGGGGGTGGCGGGTGCGCGGGGTAAACCGTTCTTCAGGAAAGCTATCTCACGATTCCTATTCTGTCTTCGATCTCCTGGTTGACGAACACTTTCTTGCGCCCGAACTTCATGCGGCTGTATTCCTTGATGAGACCCGCCAGTTTTTCGTTGCGCTGCGATTCATCGTAGATTGTCGCCATGCTGAACGGACGCGACGTCGTGTTATTGATATTCAGTTTCGTGTAACAGTGGAAGTTCGGGATCCCGATGACATCCTGCTCGGAAAGCACCGGCGCCATTTCCTTCGCCATGTACTCGGCATCCTCGGCACCGATTTTGAAGCTGAGGATGGAACCGACGTTACCGAAGACTGCATCGCGCATTTTGGTGCTCGCCTGATCGTACGCCGCGGTTTTCCCAACGAGCTGTCCGATGTACTGGTGCGCCATGATGAGGCCGAGCTCGTACTTGCGCGCTTCGGAGAGGATCGTTGCGAACGCATCTGTCACGAAGTTCTGGAATTCGTCCACGTAGAGGTAGAACCGCCTGCGATCCGTCTGCGGCACATCCGCGCGCGAGAGCGCGGCCATGTTCACCTTGTTCACGAAGATGAGGCCGAGCAATTGCGCGTTCACGTCACCGATTTTTCCCTTCGAGAGGTTCACGAGCAGCACCTTGCCCTCGTCCATGACCTGCCGGATATTGAACGCGCTTTTCGGCTGGCCGATGATATTGCGCATCGTGGTATTCGTCACGAACGGGCCGAATTTCGCGCTGAAGTACGGGATCATTTCCTCTTTTTCGCGCGCACCGGTCTTCGCGATTTCGTGTTCCCAGAAGCTGCGCACCACGACGTTCTTGCACTTCGACACTTTGTAGCGCTGGAACTCGTCGTCCACGAAGAGCCGCGGCACATCGATGAGCGTCGCGCCCTCTTCCTCATCATCCATCAGCGTCAAACAACCGTTGCGGAAATAGTGTTGGATGCGCGGGCCGAAGATTTCGTTGCCGAAGAGCTTGATGAAGATCTCCATCGCGTCGAGCGACGCGCGGTCTTTTTCCTCATCTGTCTTCGCCTCAAGCAGGTTCAAGCCCATCGGCCGCCCGGTATCCGACGGATCGAAGAGAATCACGTCCTTTGCGCGCTCCTTCGGCACGTGCGCCAACACATCCTCGATTAAATCGCCGTGCGGATCCACGACGCAGAGGCCGCGGCCATCCGCAACATCCTGGCGCGCCTGGAAGCTGATCAAGGCGGATTTTCCACAACCGGATTTTCCGATGATGTACTGATGGCGCGTGCGGTCCTGCTCTAGGAAACGCACGGGGTGCTCCACCGCGCGGTGCCGGTTGATGCCGATGAGCAATCCCTCTGTCGGCAAGTTCGGCGGTGGCGGAAGTACCTTGTACGTGATCCACTGGACGATCGGGATCTTGTTGTAACGACTGTCGGGGAAATGGTAGAGGCCCGCAAGCTCGCGTTCGACGAGCAGCGGCCGCTTGCTGAGGAACCCGTTGATGCGATGCTTCCAGAGCCAGTGCATGACCGGCGCATTGAGCACGAGTGGCAGGAAATCCACGAAGAACCGCTTGTTCACGAACCAGTTGCCGTAGATGTCTTTGAACACGTTGTACGCCACCTGCATGTTGTTCGTGAGGTCGAGCGCGCGCTTCCACGTTTTTGCGGAAGCCATCACGCGTACCGTGCAGTGAAATCCGCTCATGCCCGCTTTCTCACCCATGCGTTTATAGAGATCCTCCTCCGGCTGAATCATGCGGACGAAGCTGTCGCCGTGCGACGCGCCGGGGGCGAACGTGTCGCCAGCCGTTCCCGTGGCAACACCGCCGAGCACGCGAATGAAGGTTGACAGAATCGGGATGCGGCCGACCCAACTGTCATCCTTGCCCTTGAACTTCATGCTTGCGTAGCGTTTCACGGTCTTGCTCCACTTGTCGGAAAACGATGGCGTGAGGATCACCTGAATGCACGCACATTCGTCGGGCTCGCTTTTCGAAAGTACGTTCGTGATGTCATTGAGCGGATCATCCTGCATCTGCTCGTAGAAGCGGATCGGAAACGTGAATTTCTTCTTGAGCTGCATCGTGTAACCAACAAGCTTGTGTCCCTTGGGCCAAATATCCGGCGTCTTTTGCACCGTCACTTCGGCTTCCGGATAGAATGCCGTGATCTGTTTTTCAACGATCGAGAGGAGGCCCGGCTGCGTCAGGACGTAGAACGTGAGTTCGTTTTTTTCGAGGAACATTTCGAAGCTGATCGTCGCAAAACGGAACACCCAGAAATGCACGAGCCGCCAGAACGTCAGTGTCTTCACTTCCCACAGCGCGCGATAGAGCTGCTCCATCACGGCGACTTTCTCCTTGAAGTCCTTCTCGGTGCGCTTCTCCTGATCGATCTTGCTGTCCGACCTCGGCAGCATCACCTTCATGGAAACGAGCCGCGAAGACATGAAGTACGCGTACCAGAAGCGCACTTCGTACACGACCAGTTTGAAGCCAACGTACGCGCCGACAACGGCGCCGATTGCGCTCAAGGGATCTGAAAGAGTCCACGCCCAGATCGTCCCCCACAGATCCCATCGAAACATCCAGCTCACAACCTCCGCAGTGAGGAGGACGATCGGCCAGAAGAAGAAACGGAGAACGTTGACCACTGGGGAATTTTAGGAGAAAGGGTACAGGGAAATCCCACTATTATAGCAGAAAAACGGCTTGCGAGATAGAGATTGGATGGCGAGAAAATCACAGTACAGGACGCTTCGAGACGCAGTAGTTACCCGCAATGCACCACCTCCATCGAAAATACACGCACGCGATTTTTGATTGTCCCGATGCGAAATTTATATGTACCTGAGATGGCCGGCGTGAACGCATAGCGTTCTTCAGCCAGTACGAAATCCTGGAGCCGCACGTGGTACCCATCCGGATACGTGATGCCGCGCAGCACGAACGGCTTATTCGCAGAAAGTTCGAGCGTGCCGCTAAGCGGCAGGGTATGCGGCACGCCGCGCACGAAACGCACATCGCGGGAGAGCCTCTGCTGATAGCGCGCTTCACCGCAGGGACTTGCCAGCGTCGCGTCGCCGAGCCGCTCAAACCGCGCATTGATTTTTCCCTTCGAGCGCTCCGCGATCGTCGTGAAGGCACCGAGCGACAAGTCCATGTCGCGGCCCTCGACGAACGGCCCGCGATCATTGATCCGCACGACGACCGTCTTTTCGTTTTCCACGTTCGTCACGCGGACGAGTGTGTTCCATGGAAACGTGCGATGTGCGGCCGTCAGCGCGTTCATGTCGAACGTTTCGCCGAACGCCGTTCCCTTGCCGTGAAATTTTTCGCCGTAGAGGCTCACTTCATGCACTTCATCCGTGAGACGCCGATCGAGATCGAGCATGAGCGAAAGGAGTTCCGTTTCAGAAACCGCACGTCGGACAATATGTGGCGCCTCGGCTGCGTGCGTCGTGTCCAAGAATTCCCCGAGCGGATAGCGAGCGAGCAGATTCGGAAGATTCTCTACGTTTAGGTTTTCGATAGCATCGATACTCCTCGTGCGAAAGAGCCAGAGGAGGGCATCTTCCAATTGCAGCGGATCCTCGGGACGCAATGCAGCAGCATCATCCAGAATGCCACGGGCCTTTGCGTATGTGATTTCCGCAAACCCTTTGCTATCGCTAGGAACATCGGAAAACGGCTTTTCACGATTCTCCAATGTCGCACGCTGCATACTGGACCATAGCAGAAGAAATCCATCCCTACGCGTGATAGAGGCCTCCTGCGCCTCCGCGAAAAGCGGCGCAAACCCTACAGAAAAAACCAGGAGCGATGTGAGAAGCCGCACCGAACGATGCTGAGGGAGAATGGAAAATATTTCAAGGAAACTCTTTCAAAAAAAATTTAATCCCCTAGCCCTAACCCCAGCCCTACAGCGCCTGCCACCCCTCCGCACGCACCAACCTCCAGAGCTTCACCTTTTCTTCGCGCTTCAGCGATGCGATCGTCGCGGGACCGACGTACCCTGCGCCCTTGTCTGTTTCTTTCGTTAGAAGACCCGCTGCAATTTGGTACGCTACCACCGCATCGCGCGTCACCTCACCGAATGTTCCGCTCACGCGATCACTTGGAAAAAATCCTCGGTCGGCGAGCAGTCGCTGGAGGCGGCGCACATCGTCACTCGTTTCCCCTTCCGCCAAAAATTCCTCGGGGATTGATCCGCGCTCGGAAAGAAGTGTCTCTATTTTTGCGAGTGCGACGAGCCGCTCAGCTTGTTTCGCAACTAATGTTCGCTTCCAGAGCATCACGATGCGCTCTTTTGTTTTCGGTCCGATTCTGCCGGCACCGGGGGAAGAGGCATTGCTGACAAGCGCTTGTTCTTGCTGAAATGTGAGGATCGCGGAAAAGAGCGCGTCGTCATACACGCCGTTCGTGCGTCCGCGGTAGGTGCCGAGGAATCGGAGTGTCCGCTGTGCCTCGAGTACCACTGTGCGCGGACTTCCACGTTCGACGAAGGCAGAGAGCGGGCCCGGCGTTTCCTTGTGTGCGAGTGCGGCGACGAGTGTTGCGGCACTCTGCTCCGTGAGCACGTCACTTGGCTCCGTAAGCCCGAAATCCGCGTTGAAGTTGTTGAGGGAAGCTTCCGTCGCTGGGCCGAACCACCCGGAGGGTGCATCGTAAAAATATCCTACCTCCTTGAGCGATTTCTGGAGCAGCTCGACCGAGATCGAGCGATCATCCCGCTTCGGGCGGAGTGCAAGAAGATCAGGTTCCGCACTCACATAAGGACGGATCATCGCGAGCGGAGCCGAAAAATCCGCAAGTGTAAGCGATTCCTGTGGTGCTTCGCTTCCAAGCGGATACACCGTGCCTTTCACATATTTCACGCCGAATGCGAGCGCGCGTGCGAGCCCTTCCTCCCCCGATCCCATCCAGAGATCGAGCCGATGAACGCCGGTACCGAGCTCCTGTATCGCACCACCACGATCATGCACCGTGACGACGCCGATATCTGGAAGTTGAATACGTGTGCCGAATGCGTACGTAGCCGGGGCCGCTGCTATCCCCGGATAGACGGCAGTACCATCGGCCGCATGCTCCCCTTCCCCATTGAGAATCACATCCGCAGAAAAATTTCCGCGCACGTAGCAACACTGATTCGGCAACGGAGAGTAGTACGCGGTGATTATGAACTCCTGCTCATAGGGGGAATCCGCCGCCAAGACGAACGACGGCAAAAACGCCTCGAGAAGAATTGCCGTGATCAAGAGTGCGTGTGTTTTTTGTTTCATGAAATCCAATCATTATAGCAGAAAAATGGATCTCGAGGTAGGGTGGGAATTGCCTCCCAGGCTTATCTCACATACACCATGCTCTCCACTCTCATCCCAAACCTTCCCTCAAAATACGCACCCGGCTCGATCGTGATCACTTCATTGAACAGGAGGAATTCCTCCTTCGCACGCGAGGAAATCGTCACGCCCTCGTGAATATCGAGTCCGACGCCATGCCCCAGCGCGTGGGTGAACGCCTGCTCCATGCCTTCGCGTTTGAGAACCTCTCGTGCGGCGCGATCAAGCTTGTGTGTCGAGGCGCCAGCTTTTGCCAAACGTATTGCCGAGTCACGCGCCTCGCATAATGTCGCGTAGACTCTTCGCTGAATCGGCGTTGGCTTCGCCGTGAAGTACACCTCGCTGCGATCCGCGCAGTAACCCGCAACGCGCGCGCCGCAATCGATCTGCACGACGTGACCTTTTTTAAGAGCCCGCGTTGTCGGCCGATGGTGCGGCGAGGCCGTGTGCGTACCAAATGCGACGATCGGATCGAACGAGAGTCCGTCGGCGCCGAGCTCGAGCGCCCAAATCTGAATCTGCCGCGCGAGCTTCAGCTCTGTGATTCCCCGCTTGAGCGCATGCGGCACGCGGCGAAGCAGCTCCTCGGTGATGCTCTCCGCACGCCGGAGTGTGCGCAGCTCATCCGGTTCTTTGGATCTGCGAAAGCGCTGCAACGCCCCAACCTTATGAACAAATTTTGTGTTCGTAAATTTCTTCTTCCACGAGCGCAGCCTCTGCATGGTGACCTGCTCCGCTTGATACCCGCAGAGCGGAACGTCCTTGAGGATCTGCGACAGCAGCTCTGCATCGCGAACGGAGATGCCTGACCTCACATCGCGCTCTGCCGCAAAGCGGTACCGACCATCGACGAAGAGCACAAAACGACGCGGCAGGGCGAGCACAATGCCGGCTGTGAGCGTGAGCCCCGTGAGGTAGCGGACATCGAGGAGATCCGAGACCAGGAAGGCAGGTGTTTCAGCTTCCGAAAGCAGTTCCCGAGAAGTGGTGGGACGCATAAAAAGAGTGGATCGAACGCACGTTTTATGCTATCATAGTGAGAAAACTTCCGACACTCCCCATGCGCACATTCCTTCGAACATTCAGTCTCGGCGTCCTCGCACTCCTCCCCTCGCGCGTCGCTGCGCAGGTGTTCAACGGCGGATCGCTGGTCGAGGGAATTTCGCGTGCGAGAAACATCGAAGGTTTGGCGCACGGCAGCTTACGTGAGACGGTGCTTCGCATCCTCCTTCGCGTCCTCGATTTCCTGGCACTTGCGGCGGTCGTGTTCATCGTGATCGCGGGTATCTACCTGATCGCAGGAGGCGGCACCGACGAGTCGAAGGAGAAGGCGAAAAAAATTATCCTCTACGTCATCATCGGTCTCCTCGTGATTTTCTTCGCGCGAATGATTGTCGGGTTCTTCCTGAATGTTTTGCAATAATATGAAGACCAGCTCGAAGACCTCATGGGCCCTCGCCACCCTCACGATCGCCATCCTCGGCGCAACAATTTCTGCAGGGGCACAGGAGATGCCGGAGGAACGACAATCGATGACGATCACCGCCGGAACGGTATTTGAAATTCTCGGTGTCGGCGATGCGCGCGACACGCAGTTCAGTTGGGTGCTGACGAAGAACCGCGAATTCATCGAGGCCGCACGCGGGCCAATCTTCCGCATTCGCTTGGCGCAGCCCGGAACCTACCTACTGCAAGGCGGTGCGTTCACATCGGAGAGCACTCTGAAGCGCACGTCCGTATCGATCACCATTGTACCCGCGGAGCACACAGAAATCGGCAGCGGCTCGTCGTTCTCCTCACAGAGTCCTGGAGCAGAACTACTTGTCGCAACCGATCCTCCGTTGATCCGCGATGCGATCCCAACAGGCCCCGACGCGGACATCGTCCGACTTCTCCCGATTGCGGAGGACGTCGAACTGAATCTGGATATCGACAACGCCCGCGACACGGATGGCGACGGCGATACGCAAAATGACATCGACAATCCGACGACGTTCTTCAAAACCGACGGCACGCCGCTCGCGCTCTGGTTCGCATCGGACCGCGAGAAGCGGATCCTCACCATTCATACCGAAACGGGAACGGAATTCGCACGCACCCAGGAGATCACGATCTTCCATGAAGCAGAGGGTATCGCACGGCAGGGCATTCTTGCAGAAAAACAGGGGCCCGGTCGCGTCCGACTGCGTGTTCAATTCCGCGGCAACGAACCGCCGGAAGCACCACTCTTCTACCGGTGGGATTTTGGTGACGATGGAACAAGCGTCGCGGAAACTCCACTGCACGCATACACCGCATCCGGTTCCTACACGGTGAGTGTCGAGGTGATCGATCTGGAAATGGCGAAAACCGTCTTTGCGGGAACGAAGATCGTTTCGGTATCCGAGGGCGCGCCCGAGGGAGGTGGAACCATCATCGCATCATCGTCTTCTTCTTCCGCATCTTCTGAGTCCGCCGAGGAACCTGTTGCCGAAGGCAGTTCCCTCGTCTGGACAATCGCAAAGGGACTCCTGTGGCTGCTGCTCTCCGCCGGCATCGGATTCCTGATTATGTTCGTCCTCGGCAACATCCGCCGCAGCAGAGGACTCCAGCAGGGGCTCGCGAGCATGGAAGAGAAACTCACGAAGAAGGACGCGCCGGTGAGCCTGCTCGACAGCGCGCCCCCGATGGAACTCAAGCGCGCGGAAAAAGTTGATGAACCGAAGAACGCGAGGAACAATGAGCCGAAGCCCGTGCCGCCATCGCCGGCTGCACCAAAAGCACCTCCTCGTCCTACTCCTACTCCTAATGACGGTCCGACACCCGCGTGGCTTAAAGCTGCTCCACCTTCGGAAGCCATGGGATCCGCGATGCAATTTCAGAAACCTCCCATGCCGCAGGCAAACGCTGCACCTGTTCTACCAACACCGGCGCCCGTTACTCCGAAGCCAAGTCCGGTCGCGACATCGAGCCCAATTCCTCCACCTCCGAAGCCCGTGACTCCCGTTGTGAAGTCTGAAGTTCCTGCAATTCCAACGCCGAAGCCTGCTGCACCAATCGAGCTGCCGAAAGTTGTAAAGCCTGTCATTGCTCCGTCCGTGCTTCCACCACCGCCCCCACTTCCGGAACTGCTGGGCAAGCCAGTGACACCGTCACCGAAAGCTCCTGAACAAGTCAAGCCCGCCGAGGTCCCCGAACCGAAGAAGACTGCTGACGCAGCTCCGACAAAGCCCACATCGGACACAAATCCCGATGACACCGATCCGACCGTCGCGATTATCAAAGCGGATAGCTTGCAATAATTTTTCCGAGAACGACTTCCTCAGTCACTTGCGCAAGTGATTGCATGAGAAAAGAAGCCGCTCGATCGCTATCCCCTACGTCGCAAGGTACCTCGAACGTCTCGAACGCGCGCGCTATTTCGCCGCCGTCTGTTTGGACACATCCGAAGACTCGGTGAGCTTGGCCTGTTCCAGAAGTTTCGCGATGACCTCTTGGAGGTACTGACGTTCGCTCTGAAATCTCGGCCGATCGGCCTCCGGAATCGAGTCGATGTCGACTGCGAGATCGAGGGGCATCCCCTGGTACTCCTCCAGAATTCTGATGCATCTCGGCTCCTCCAACCATGCCTCTTCGGGGCGAATATGGAGACCATTCGCCATGTCTTCCCATGCACGACCGTAGCCGCTGTAACACCAGGACGCACCTTCACGATCACCCGGTTGGCCGCCTATTCCTCCTGTATTTCCGCTTTCCAGGATCATGCCAAAGCGCTCCCAATACTGGAGTGCATCCCCAGTTTTTTTGCTGAAAAGAAATACCCCTCGCATTCCTTGATCCTGGAATTGTCGAGTGAGGAACCCGAGCTCCACCGCGTCTCCACGCCCCCTTTTCTCGCTCATCATGTAGAGCATTTTTTGGTAGCTCAAAATATTAATGGTGAAGGCACGAATCTTGCCCTGTGCATCCTTGAATGGAACGTATGTTCCCTTCGGTGCATCCTTCGGAAACCGTTCATTTTCTCGAACGTTTTTCTGATCGGCAAGAATTTTCTTCTCCTGATGGAGGATGTTCTGAAGTGGATCCAACGTCATGAGCGCGTAATTTCGCTTGAAGAGCTCGAAGGAATGGATACCACCTTTCTCATCCATCTTCACAGAGATCGCAGGGACATTCGTCACGTCGTACTGCTCCCGTGGCTTCGGCGAGAGAAGCGCACCTCCAACCGCAATGGATCCGGCAAGGAGGAGGGAGCTTATGGCTGATTTCACAGGATTATGACCAACCCATTTTCGCATCCTCCTGCCGGTGCGCTCTCGAAGTGTGTCCAACGTCGGCAATTGTTCGTACGATTGCAGGAGCTTGCCACCCCCTCCTTCCATCACATCAGCAATGAATGCGCTCGCAACTCGAGCATCGTCCGGCACCTCCGAGATGACATTCGTTCGTTCAATGTCGCTCGACTGCCCGCTTCGCAAAGATGCGAATTTCTGCGCGTGACTGCTGAAGGGCAGAAAACCTTCGATCAACTGATAGAGCTGCGGTCGGGCTTCGGGCGATGCCTTCAGGGCATCATCGATGAGCTTTCGAAATCTCTGCTGATCGCGCTTGTCAGCCCCGCTTACCTCGATGAGTCGATGTATGCCATCCCGCGCTTTCTGGTCTCGCACACCTTCCTTATGATTTTCAATCGTCTTGCTCATACGAGCAGCTGCTCCCTCCGGTGCCTCCGCATAGGCGGGGCGCCCCGTGGCCATCATGCAGAACATCTGGACGGTGGCATTGATATCCGAAAGCTCATCCGCGCCTGAGGCATCACTCACTTGCTCCGGCGGCATAAAGCGAACGGTTCCGAGCGTCGAATTTCCTTGGGTCATGGTGAGCGCAATATCCTTATCATTATCGTTCCTTACCGCAGTTCTTCGATTGAGTCGCGCTAATCCGTAATCCACGAGGGATACCATTCCGTCTATTCCTATCAAAATGTTTTCCGGCTTGATGTCGCGGTGAATCACTCCCGCGCGGTGCACAAGCAACAGCCTTACCATAAGCTGCTGGAGAACATCGACTGCCTGTTTGAGCGGTAATTTCCCTCTTGTATTCAAAATGTTCTGGAGTGATTGGCCTTCCAGGAACTCTTCGGTGATATAGAGAACATCGCACCCGCCGAGACTGAGCTCGAGTTTTTTCCCCTTCAGGAGCTTTGGATGAGAGCCGGGGAATTTCTCCTCCACGATTCGCAGCATCTCGTATTCGCGACGGAGACGCTCCAACGCCTTCGAAGATGATCGCTTGAGCGCTACAATTCCTTCGCCAGGATGAGGAGATTCGGCACGGAATACATTTCCAAACGCTCCCCCTCCCACTCTGCTGCGAATTTTATAAGGTTGTCCCGGGAACTCCGAAGGCATGAAAAAATCCTCGTCGGTGACATCGACATCTTCACCCTCTTCGTTCTTTCGCTCCAATAACCATCGGCAATATGCTTCCATCTCCGGAGTTGGATTTGCATTCAACCATTCTAACATTGAAGGATGCTGAGAAAACATTCTCTGGATTTTGCGGGTTGCGCCGAACTGACGCGAGAGTCTGCTCTCCGCAAATGATCCCGCCTGGGAAGAGGAAAGATTTTGTCGAGCAATCACCGTTTGTTCGGGGCTCACACCCCCGTCAGAGATGCCGGGAACGTCACCCTCTCGAGATTCCATAGGAATGTCGAGATTAGTACATTTTTTGCACTGGAGTCAAGAAAAATGGCTTGTTAGTGGTTTTGTGTGTTTCTCTCTGTGGCACACTGCCGCATGCAACCATTTTCGCCGTCCTCATTGAGAGGAGCGCCCGCGCATCGCTGTTGGCAGTACGCCGCGTTCTCATTACACCAAGGAGTGCCGTTGGAGCAGTCGAAGAATCCGCCGTTTCCGCAGAATTTTCCGCAAATATTGGAAGGCGACGAGGCAGAATCACCCGGAGCGGGGGAAGCAGGAGCGGGGGCCGCTGCATCCATCTCCTCAGATTGCTGCCGTCTCCTTCGCATCTCTTGTGTTTCGGGAGAAACAGGAGGCGGTATCTCTATAACAGGTGTCGGAGCGGGCGAAGCAGGCGGAGCCGCGGGGCGCTCGCTATCCTCCCTCTGCAATCGCATCCGCATCATGAAAGGCAGATCCGCCATCACCGTGGCGTACTTGTAAAACACGACACCGAGAACGATGAGCAACATCGCGATCAAAAACGCGATATGTTTGTTCGCATTGATCGTTTGAAGCAGAGACTTTTTCATGTGTGTGTTTGGGGATTGTTCACCATCATTATACGCCTAAACTCGCAACTTCGCAATGGATGAGTAAACCAGAGGACTATGAATTTTTCGCAGCAGCTCGCCAAAATTAGTCGCCCGCCGCCGGTCGCAGCATGTCCGTCGGAATCGCTTTGATGCCGGTGCTCATGGACCCCGCAATTAGGTGAGGTGATGCGCAAAATTCATCCACGTTAGGTATGGAGTGTATTTGGGACAAGATGTCGATACCGGAACATCGTTCCAGATCCGGATTTTAAATAGCACTCATACGTGATTGCCTGTTTTTCTGTTGGGAAGCTTGCTGCATGTGCAATGTTCCAAGGACGAAATTTGGCAGTTGATTGATCCCTCCTTGATTATGCAATGCCAAACGTTTCTATGTTGTGTGTATGACCGATATATGGGGCGAGCGATGGGGTTCGAACCCACGACCCTCTGGACCACAACCAGATGCTCTAACCAACTGAGCTACAGTCACCACGTGGTAATTTTTTGCCCAATTTTTAGGCTACAACATCTTAACAGCAAAGGCTTAAAAGACAAATATTTTTACCGAAGAAGTTTCGCAATATCCAGTTTTAACTCC
>CAZUFJ010000038.1:0-4102 GCA_964619805.1 uncultured Candidatus Peribacteria bacterium
GGGCGTGCTTGCCGTTGGCGCCTTCACGACCGTGGCCTCGCTCGTTGCCTGGCTCGCGATCAAGGCGATCATCGGCATGCGCGTCTCGCCTGCAGAAGAGTTGGAAGGCTTGGATATCGGCGAACACGGGATGCCGGCGTATGAGCTGACGGAGCCGGTGATGCTACGATGACCTACGATTGCGATCATGACGAGGCCATCGAAGAAAAACGGCGCCCGAGAGGCGCCGTTTCCTTGCATGACAGAAACATTAGTTCGCGAACGATGACTCGGCCTCCTTTCCTACACCTGCATCGACTTCGACCTTGGCATCTGTACCTTCGGAGCTCGCCTCCACCGCCTCGCTCGAAACTTCGGAGGAAGCGGACGAGCTCACGGAGCCGGAATCCGAGACGCTGGCCTTGCATGCCGCAAGCAGAAGGGGCAACGCGAGCAGTGTGATCATTTTCTTTGACATAGAAAATATGGGTAAGAAATACGGAGGGCTAGTGTAGGAGAGGCAGGAGCCCAAGGCAAGGGTCAAGATTCCTTCGCCAAATCGGGCTTCCCCCGCGTTCGAGAAGAGGGGCATCGATTGGAGAACGCACAGCGCTCGCAGGCGCGCAAGCGGGCGGTACACACCGCGCGGCCGTGGCTGATGATGAGCGTCGTGAGGAGCGGCCACTGCTCGCGTGGAACCGTGCGCATCAGATCCAATTCCACCCGCTTCGGATCCGAATGCTTCGTGAGCCCGAGCCTGCACGCAACCCTGAGCACGTGAGTATCCACCGCGATGCCCTCGTGCTTCTTGAAAATGACGGAGAGGATGATCGCCGCGGTTTTCCGCCCGACGCCGGGGAGGTTCGTCAGCGCCTCCATCGTTGCCGGCACCCTGCCCCCATGTTCTTTGAGAAGGATGACACAAAGCTCCTGGATGAATTTTGCTTTGTTCCGGTACGTACCGCATGAACGGATATCCTGCTCAAGCTCCGAACGCGACACCCGGAGGTAATCCTGAGGCGTTTGGTATTTTTTGTAGAGCGTTTTGCTTACGATATTCACCCTCACGTCGGTGCATTGGGCGGAGAGGATCGTGACGATGAGTAAATCGAGCGGCGTTCGAAAATGGAGGAACGTCCGCGGAGGGTCGTAGAGCTTCTGCATCTCCCGGAGGACTTCCTCTGTGGTCAATTTTTTCGACATAGCACTAACAAGAGAACAATTTAACAATACAACAATTTCCGCCTGTCGCGAATGACGCTACGCTGCGTACCTCCTATGTCCCGACTCCCCCGAATTACCGTCTTCGATGTGGAGACGACCGGCCTCGATCCACGCCGCGGGCATCGTGTGATTGAGCTTGCAGGCGTGCGGATCGAGGACGGACGCGTATGTGAGGACAAGATTTTCGCATCGCTCGTGAACCCGGAGCGCGAGATCCCCTATGAAGCGAGGCAGATACACCAGATTTCCGATGAGGAAGTGGCGGGTGCGCCATTGATCGCCACCGTGCTTCCGAAATTTTTGGAATTCGCATCGGGCTCGATGCTCTTTGCCCACAACGCTTCATTTGATCACGGATTTCTGGAGGCGGAGAAGGCGTACTGCTGGGGATACGTCGATGTGCCGCCGTGTTTTTGCACGATGCACCTCAGCCAATCACTGTATCCACGCGAATTCCGCCACAACCTGGATGTCGTGTGCCGCAGGTTCAATTTGGAGTATCCAGCCGATCGCCACCGCGCGCTCGGTGATGCGATTCTCACCGCCCAGGCACTCATCAAAATGGTGGATGCCGCGCATATCTCCTCTCTCGATGAGCTAAAACAAAGAGCTGGAATACAGGCATTCACGCGTACGCTCGGGCGGGCGGCATAATGTCCCGAAGTTGTATACCATGGAGGCATGGCTGTCCTGCCGATCCTCTTGGGGGCGGAAAATCCCATGCTTCGCACAAAAACGAAGCGCGTGAAATCTGTGACGAAGAGCGTGCTCAAGCTTCTGAAGGACATGCAGGCGACAATGGAGCGCGCCGATGGCGTCGGCCTCGCTGCTCCTCAGGTGAGCCAGTCGCTTCGCATCTGCATCGCAACGATCGAGGGCAAACCAACCGCGATGATCAACCCGGATATCACCGCTCGCAGCCATGAGAAAGAATTGGATCAGGAGGGGTGCCTGAGCCTTCCTGGCATTTGGATGGATGTCCCCCGCGCCATCGATATCACCATTACCTACACGGATACCAAAGGAAAAAGGCAGGAGCGAACACTCAGTCATTTTTCTGCACGCGTTGTCCAACATGAGGTGGATCATCTGGATGGCGTATTGATCGTTGACTACGCGAAATAATCTTCGGGTATCCTCTGTCTATGCCAGCCGAATTGGAAGCAATCATAGGGTTGGAAGTCCACGCGCAGATGAGCACGAAGACCAAGATGTTCTGCGGATGTAATAACGATGCGTTTGGGAAAGCGCCAAACACGACCGTATGTCCCGTCTGTATGGGGCACCCGGGCACGCTGCCAGTGCCGAATAAAGAAGCGATTTTGAAAGCGATCCGCGCATCATTGGCGCTTAAGTGCACCGTGAACCCGAGCAGCCACTTCGATCGCAAGCACTATTTCTATCCCGACCTCCCCGCCGGGTTCCAAATTTCGCAGTACGATTTCCCACTCGCGTCGCGAGGCGCCGTTCGATACAAATTACCAGGGAAGGATGAAGCGCGCATCTGCAATATCACGCGGCTCCACATGGAAAATGATGCGGGCAAGCTGATGCACAGCGGCTCCACGACGCTCTGCGACTATAACCGCGCGGGGACGCCGCTCATGGAGATCGTCACGGAGCCAGATCTGCGATCGGCCGACGAAGCGATGGCATTTGCTGAGGAATTGCGACGAATTCTGATCGCAGTAAAAGCCTCTGAGGCCGACATGTTCAAGGGGATGATGCGGTTCGATGCCTCGATATCGCTGCGTGAAAAAGGGACGAAGAAATTAAATCCCCGAAGCGAGATCAAGAACTTGAACTCCTTTAAGGCGCTCGAACGCGCACTGCAGTATGAGGAGAAGCGGCTCCGCAATTTGTGGGAGGAAAACAAAGGGCCGCTCAAGGGCGATATCACCGTCGGATGGATGGATGACGATGGAAAAACGCGTCTGCTTCGCGAAAAAGAGACTGCCGATGATTACCGCTATTTCCCGGAGCCCGATATCCCACCGCTCGAATTCGAACCTGCATTTATTGCAGATATCGCACGCACACTCCCCGCTCTGCCTGAGGAACGTGAACATACGTTCAAAGAACTCGGGCTCGGTGCTGCTGAGGCTGCACTGCTGGTCGATCAACCAGCGCTCTGCGAAATTTTCCAAGCCGTCTACGAGCATACGAAGGATGCGAAGCGCGCGAGCGGCATCGTGCTCACGCAACTACGCGGATTTTTGAAAGCAGCAGGGAAAGGCTCAGAGAATGGACCGAGTGCAAAGGCAATGCTCATACTCGTTTCTTCGATTGACGACGGAACGATTTCCGCAAATGCAGGGAAAGAGGTGCTCGAAGAAATGGTGAGAACCGGAAAGGAGGCAACCGCGATCATTCAGGAAAAGGGGCTGAAGCAAATCGCCGATACGGGTGCTGTCGAGACCCTTGTCGAGCGTGCGCTTTCCGAAAACCCAGAGTCCGTAGAGGCCTTTCGCAAGGGAAAAACCGCAGCCCTTGGCGCAATCATCGGTTGGGTTATGAAGGAATCCAAAGGACAAGCGAATCCCCAGATGGTTAGTGCAATACTGCAGAAGAAGCTGAAGTCGTAATCCTCTATGAGCCGTCCTTACCACCGGCCCGCCTCATTGCAATCTATCTCTGTCCCGCCTCTGTCTCCGCAGCCGGGACGTCGCGTCCCGGTAATGCGCGGGGAATTACATTCGTTCCATATACGTGCCTGATTCCGTATTCACTTTCACGCTGTCTCCTTCATGGATGAATAGGGGCACATTGACCGTGAGACCGGACTCCAACTTCGCGGGCTTGTTGCCGCCTGTTGCGGTATCGCCCTTCACGCCGGGGATCGTTTCGACGACCTTGAGCGTGACGGTCGAGGGTAGTTGAACACCAATCGGATTCCCCT
>CAZUFJ010000039.1:0-8446 GCA_964619805.1 uncultured Candidatus Peribacteria bacterium
GCCTGCCCTGCCGAAGCCTCGGGCGAAGGAGGGCCTGCCCTGCCGAAGTCCCGCACATGCGGGACGAAGGAGGGTCCCGGAACACGTGAGGCTTCTTCCTGTAGGGGCACAGCGCGCTGTGCCCCTACCGTGGGTGTTGCAGGAGCAACAAGAAACGAGCAGAGGAAATCGTCGGCTCAGAGAAGGGACGATGGAGATCAACCAGATCGAGATTCTATAATGGGTTGGGAGCCACGGCGTTTGCGAACGCGCGTGGCTGCGGACATTCTATTAAAACTCCACCTGGTGCCTGGCGTCGAACAACTCTGCGTCTTCCACGCCCTTCTCTTTGCGAAGCGCATCGAGTACCGCGAGGGAGGTCGTAGATTTTCGCGGACGGATGCCGTACGTAAGCTCCATACGATCGCTATGCGCGTGTGCGGAGAGCAGGCGGTATGTCTCGGTCATGTTGCTGAGCAAACTTTCATAGTTCGATGTATTCACCGCGGAATCTTTCTCGCCCTTCGTCATCAGTCGAATGATGGACTCGTGACGATTCGTGACGCCGAAGTTCATCCAGGTGAGCACGAGGATCACGACACAGACGAATGCCGTTGTGAGCACACCGACCGAATACATACCCGCCCCCATCGCGAGTCCGACCGCGAGGACGAACAGAATGTAGGCTATGTCCTTCGGGTCCTTCACCGCCGTGCGGAACCGGATCAGTGAGAACGCGCCGACGATCCCGACCGCGGCGATTAAATCACTGCTCGCAACGAGCATAACGGAGGAACCAAGGATGCCGAGGAGCACGAGCGAAAACTGGAACGATTGCGAGTAACTGAGGCCCCGATGCGTCTCCTTATAGACCCACGCGATGATCAAGCTGAGAAAGAGGCTCGAGCCGAGCGCAATTGCGACCGTGACGGGATCCGCTCCGATCAGGGTCCCGACATCGGGGATAAGGGGCTTCATAGAGTGACAAGAAGTGAGTGAGAGACTACTGGAACGCACCGAAGCGGCGCAAGGGCAGGCTTCCCGCGGGGAAGAGCGTCGGAACGAGCGCTAATGAGACGAGCGCATACTTGGAGTACGCCGTGCGGCCGAGGTTGAAATCCTGCAACGCGGCATGAAACCACTCCGGGATCGCATGATTGCACTTGAGTTCGATGACACTATACCCCGACATGCAGCGGGTTGCCGGCTGCCACCCGAGCAATTTCCACGGACGCCAAATGCCCTTGAGGCCGCGATCAACCGTGACGCGGAATCTGCGGTCGTGTCTGCCAACGAAGGGCGCTCGAATGTAACTGACAAGCGCTGTCGGCTGCAGATTGTACCAGCTGCGCAGAACCTGGGCTTCCGCCGTGACTTCCTCACTCGCTTCCACGCGCTCGAGCAAGTGGCCAAGCAAGTGCGGCATCGGGTGCGCTCCATTCAATTGCTCGACCGAGACCGAGAGCCGATCTTTGGAAACGATGAAATCGTGGCGACGCTTGATCTCGAGGAATGCGGCATCCCGCGCGGAAAATTCCTCCTCATACGTCCGGAGTCGAATCTTTCTGCGCGAGAGCAGCCCCGCATCTTTCTCGTAGAGGGAATGGAGATCCATGGAATCGAAATAGAGTGATGTGACGGGATACGATGTTCTCCCCTTCCCCTCCAATGCCAAAAAAGGATCCTGGTCCGCATACGCGCTCATTCGATCCATGAACGCATCCAGGTGGCGATCGGGCAATACGTATTTGAGTTCCATGCGACGGAAGTGCAGTGGTGCCCGGCGCTCGGATCGCTTGAGGGAGATCATGGTTCAATCGTGATAAGGGCGCCGCTCGCAAGCACGGCGTTGTCGGTAAATGTGCTTTTACGAATCGTAATATGCGGCTGCGTGAAGATGGATTTCTTGATATAGGCCGTCACCGCAATGTCGTTGTCGATGAATGTTCCGCGCATGACGGTCGGCTCCGATCCATCCTTCGCCGCGATGCCGTAGCGACACCCTTTCAGCGTAACATCCTCGATTGTCGGTTTGCTGCTCTCGCCGACACTGATGCACTTATCGCGGCTGCCCTCGATCGTGAGATTTCGGATCATAATCGCCGACCATGAAAGATCGACGCCGTCGCCGCCGCTGTCGGTATCGCCGGGTGCGACGAAGAACGTGCTGTCGGAGAGCATGCCCGTAGGCGCCATATCAATATCGAGCGCATCCGCTCCCGCGTTTTCAAACCGGAGTCGCGTGAGATCCGCCGGCACGTACTTGATATTGAGCGCATCGTCACCATGGGAATTGCGGAACGTCGCATCGTGAATTTTTACCGGGCTTCCGTGAAATGCGAGCATCCCCGTCGCGTAGGCGTCATTCACGAACGCCTCGCGGCCATCGGAAAATTCTGCAAAGGCAACCTCACTCTGCTCCTTCGCATTGAGCACCAGGAATACGCCCCACGGATCCGGAGTCGCGGCAAGGAAACGGATCTTCGCGGCTTCCGTTCCGACGATTGTCACGGGGCTATAGGAGAGGAGCGTCACGTCTTTCCCCATCCGCACTTCCGTGCCGGGGAGCACGCGAAGGCGAAGGCCAATCGGAATGATGACCGTGGCATTGAGCGTCACATTGCCCTGGAGGAGTATGCCGTCTGCACCGTCTGCGCGAAATTGCGGGTTCTTCGCGAGGAACTGACCGCGCGTAGCGACGGCCTCGGGCAAGCGCTCAAACGTGCGCTCATCGATCAGGACTTCGCCAATAACGTCGGCTTTTTTGCCCGTGACGGCATTCTGGAATTCCAGATTGAGCGGCAGATCTTCCTTCGAAAACACCGCGACGCCGGAGCGCCGGACAAGGTAGAAGCGGGTACGCGTGTGGGGCGCCGCAATTACTTCTTCAGCGGCGTTGATCACGGGTTCGCCCGGATACGCGATCGAGAGCGATTCATCCTTCGTGACAAACACGGGCCGGCCGTTCTTGTCCGGCATCGGCCGGAGCTCCCACGCAATTGCGAGGTCGCCATCATCGAGAATGAAATCACCGTCATCGCGCAGCAGCTGGATCTTGCCCGCCGCAATATCCGCAGCAAACGCGGGCGGCAGCGAAATTTCTGCAAAGCTCACGGGGCTCACGCCGCGCACGGTCGCATCAACCGAAAACAGGAGCCCGCGCGCATTCTCCGCATCACTCGGCACGCGTTGATCCACAAGAACTTCGGCGATCTTCAGCTGCTCCTTTGCAAACTCGATGTTTCCCGAAACCTGTGCCATGCGCGTATTGAGATCGGCATGGACTTGGCGATTACTCTGAAGTTTCAGGGGATCACGGTATGCGGCGCGCTCGACCTCCGAGCGGAGCCTCGCCGCCTTAGCCAGATCAGCTGCCACAATTTTATCGTCATTCACATACGCCCACACGATGCGATACGCGCGGAGTTTCCACTCTGGTATCCCAAATACTTCATTGAGAAACGGATTCCCCGGAAGCGAAAGGAAGGACCTGGGCCAGTAGAGGCCAACATCCCATGGGATTGGCTCCAGCCGTCCGCGTGATACATCCTCCAAGAAGCGTACGTTGTGATCGCGCACGTGATTGCTGCCGGCAAGAAGCGCGAGCGCGTACCACGTCGCCAGTTGCTCGACATCGAAGAGCGCCTGCACTCGATCGCGGTATCCGGGCAGAGCATGCGCACCGGGCACGGAGAGGCGACGCACCGCCTCCATTGCTTCAAAGGAATCGTAAGGCGGAGCGACAGCGGTGCCGAGCTTCTGCCAGTACGCGGTGTCCGCGAACACATCGTCCCACTGCTGGAAGTACGACGTTCCTCCGCCAGACACGTAGACGTTCACATCGCCGGGACGCGCGAGCTTCTCGAGCATCTCCTTCGAGAATTGTTCGATCTGTGTGTAGATCATGGGAGCGCTGCCGTTCATCGTCACGGTCACGAACTGCATGGGCGGCTGCACGAATCCGAATTGTTTCGCGCGGTACGCATTCAGCGGTTCCGCGATCCAACCGCGATCCTCCGGAATGATCAGATTGAGCTCCTTGATCCCACGGAACAGCTGGTCGCTCGGGAATTTAAGTCGCCACGATTTCTTGCGGTATGCCCAATGATTGAAAATATCACCACGGACCCGCAACGTGACGGGGTACTCCTTCCCCTCCGCAGTGAATGTTGCCTTCGCCCACTGCTTCGCGTCCTCCGTGAGGAACACGTTGCCGTACCAGGGCGAGGGGAGATCGGTGGGCAGGCTCTCCTCGATCTTCGCAAGATCTGCAGGGTCTACCTTGATCGCGTAGGAAGGCAGTTCCTCCGGGGCCGCAGGGCCGCGATAGAACATATTGAGCGTGCGATCGAGCACGCGGACGCCGGACAGCAATCCCGGCACGCGGCCGATGAACGTGTCTTTCGCAAGAATCGATTTCGGCGTTACCTGATAGACGAGGACAGCAAGCGCGATCGCCGCAATGAATTCAACGATGAGAGCCGCCGCAAGGACGCCGAGAAGGATCTTGAGTGCTTTCATAGGAAAAACGTCAGGGAAAGACTACGGGACAGTCGGAACGCTCGCCATATCGAGGAGGACATTCCCGAGGACCTGGGAAGGCCTACCCGTAACGGCGTTTTTGAGCGTGAGGGGGAGTGGCAAGGTCGACCGCGGAAGATCTCCGGACCCGACGAGGAAGAATCGGTGACGGGTGTGCGGCGCCGCGAGCGGCACATTATTCGCATCGGTTGCAGGAACGCCGGGCCAGAGGAGAGCATCCGCTTCATCGTCTACACGCAGCGACCCGTCCTCCGCGCGCGAGGAGTTCACCAAAACATCCTCGGCATCGAAAAATCCATCGCCCGTATCATGGTAGAGCCGCACGTCGGACGGGAGACCCTGCGGCAACCCTGTGAGCATGGATGCGACCGATCCGCGCGACGTAAGATCGAGCGTGAGCAGCATGCCTCGTGCTCGCTCCTCCTCCGTCGGAAGATATTGATCGACCAGAATCTCCGAACGCGCGAGATCCTCCTGTAAGAACGTAAGATTTGCCCGCACTTGGCTCATGGCTTTGTCCATGTCGGCTCGCACCTGGCGGTTGCTCTGGAGCTTCACGGGATCACGGTACGCGGCGCGCTCGATCAGCGTTCGCAGGCGATCCGCCTCCCGAAGATCGCGTTCCACATTCTTCGGATCGCTCACGTACTGCCAGAGGAAGCGATGGGCCTCGAGCCGAAATGAAGGAACGGCAAACACTTCATTCCAGAACGCATTTCCCGGGAGACTCAAGAGCGAGCGTGGGGCAGTACTCGAAATATCCCACACGATCGGTTCGAACCGACCGCGCGTGACATCCCAGAAGAAACGCAGGTTGTCGCCGCTGATATGCAAGTTGCCGGCGAGCAGGCTGAGCGCGTACCACCGGACGAGCTTTTCGCGATCGAAGAGCAGATCCACTTTTTTTTGGAAATTTGGATCGAGATGCGCGTCCTCACGCGAGAGCGAAAACAGCAGCTCGACCTCCTCGAACGAATCGAGTGGCGGCGCGACCGCGGCCTGATACTTTCCCCAATAGGCGGGGTCCGCCTCGATCGGATCCCACCCCGGATTAAAGGAGGACGTCGCGATGCCGCCGGTTTTGTAGAGGTTCACATCGCCCGGACGCGCCTGCTTCTCCAGCATTTCCTTCGTCCAGTGCTCGATTTCGAGGTAGAGCATCGGGCCGCTCCCGTTGATCGACGCCGTCACGAACCGCATGGGAGGATGAAAGAGCCCGAGTGCGTCCGCACGGAACGCCGAGAGCATTTCAACGAACCAAACGCGATCCTCGGGGATGATGAGGTTCGTCTCCTTGACCCCATGAAAGAGCGCTTCATCCGGGAAACTCAAGCGCCAGGATTTTTTGCGAAAGAGCCAGTGGTTATAGCGGTCACCGCGAACGCGCGCCTTCACGTCAAAGTTTTTCCCGTCGAAACTCAGCGTTCCCCCCGCCCATCCTTTCGCATCCTCCGACAGGTAGACATCATCACGGGGGAGTGCATCCTCAATCGCCTGCAGCTCGGCACGGTTGAGCGTGAGTTCGTAGTGCGGAAGCAGCTCCGCAGGTGTGGGCCCGCGATACAGCGGATTCAATGCGCGATCGAGAATGCGGACAACGCCGAGTACGGGAGACAAACGCGCGACGAAACTTTGCGATGCGATCACGCTCTTTGGCGTCGCTTGATAGAAGAGCACCCCGAGCACGAGAAGCCCAATGCCGAGTGCCGCGACGCCTGCAGTCAGCACACCAAGAAAAAGACGGTCTCTTCTCATAGACGACATAGAATAGAGTGCCGAAAACCCCCGTGCCAGGGGGCATTAACGCTTTTTTGCCGCAACGTAGTAGCCGGATGCGAGGATCCCCTGCTCCGGCACACGGTGCCGGATATCACCGAACTCACGCGTGAGGATCCATCCGCAGAGCATCAGGATCTTCGCCTTGAGGAACCAGAAGAACTTGAGCGGGCGCAGCCCGAGCGTGTCTGCTTGGAATCCGATCCGCTGATACAAGACCGCGAGCGTCTCGATCGTGTTCGCTTCTTCTTTCAATTCAATGATCTCAAAATTCTTGAGCAGGTGCCGAAGGCCGTACTTGGTGTAGCGATAATAATCCCCCGGTGCGTCGTGGATCGGGAAGATGAAGCGCGTCGTGAGGATCAGCATACCTCCAGGTTTCAACACGCGAAAAAATTCCGCGATGGCTTTGTGAGGAGTATGAAGATGTTCAAGAACTTCCGTGCAAAGGACGACTTCGTACGAAGCATCAGGAATTTGATGCAAATCGTGTGCATCTGCGACAATATCCACGCGCACGCCGGGCCGTGCCTCGATATCGAGTGTCGTACGATTCGGGAAATAATTTCCATAGAGGGCGCTGCCGCATCCGACATCCAATGTTGTTCCGGTGCTTCTATATTTTTGTAAAAATGCATCGAGCCGGGAACGCGTGATCTTGCGCGTCAGGCCGATGACATCGAGAAATCCCATACAATCAGGATACCTGTTCCCCTCTTTCTTCGGTACGCTAGGACCCCATATGAGGATCCTCCTTCTCAGCAATACCCTGCGCTCCGCGAGCGGCTGGGGAACATATGCACGCAATACGGCTTTGGGGCTACGCAAGCGCGGGCACACCGTACGAGCGCTCGTACGTGAAGGCAGCGACTATGACGATGAACGGGTATGGCTCCCGGAGCCGCACCATCTGCTCGGCAACCCCCTCCTGTGGTTTCGGACCGCACGTGCCATCCGTCGTGCACTGAGAGAATTCAAGCCGGACATCATGCATATTCTTGTGGAGCCCTACGTTCTCGCCATGCCCTTCGTGCGCATGACGACCGGCAATCTGCCGCCGTGGGTCCTCAGCATTATCGGCACCTACAGCGTGTCGCCGCTCTATATCTTCCACACGCGCAGGCTCCTCTGCTCCGCTTATAAGAGAGCGGATGCCTTTGTCGTCCTCAGCCACTATACGCAGAAGCGCGTTGCGGAATCCGTCGTCGCACGCTGCGGTGACGCTTGCGCTCTCGATGCGCAGAAGCGCATGACCGTGTTTCCCTTGGGCATCGAAAAAATCGGCAACGAGCCGCGCAGGCCGGATCCGAACACGAAACATATTTTATTCGTCAGTGAGATCAAGCCACGAAAAGGCGTGCTCGAAGTCATCAGAGCTTGCGCTGAGTTTCGACGCACGTCTTCCGTTCCTTTTCACATGCACTTCGTTGGGAATATTCCGCAGGGTTCGTACACGGGTAAAGTGCGGCGCCTCGTGAAAGAACTCAACATAGAGCCGGTCATCACGTTGCACGGCGCAGTCCCACGAAGCGAGCTTCACACGTACTACGAGTTCGCCGATCTCTGCCTCGTGCTCGGTATTTCCGACGGTCACCACTTCGAAGGACACTCGCTTGTCTTCCTCGAAGGCAACCTCCGCGGCATTCCCGCGATCGGCCCCATTGAGTCCGGCGGTGAAGAGGCTGTGCTCAACGGAGTCTCTGGGTACTGCGTCGACCCCCATAATCCGGCGGAGGTAGCGGAGCGCATGCGCTGGGTACTCGAAGAGCATCGCATTGACCCGGAGGCGTGCAAAAAATGGGCCAACGACCACAGCGTCGAGGCGCAGGCGGAATGCTTCGAGCAGGTCTATGAACAGACGCTCAAGAAACAACCTACTTCTGTGCGATGAGCAGCACCATCTCGTAGAACGTTCCCTTCGCAGGAGAAAATCTATCGAGAAATTTGCACACTTTTTGAACGACGCGAAAAATATTGCGACGGAAGAATCCGGGGTGTGGCATCGTGTACGGATTGCAGAAGCCGAACTTGGCCGCGGAGGAAATCAATTCAAAAAATCCACCGTATGTGGAAAGTTCCAGAATGGAAACACCCGTAAACAACGATTTCATTCCCTCCATCGAAAACCGGAAGTAATCGTGTGGATCCG
>CAZUFJ010000040.1:0-6270 GCA_964619805.1 uncultured Candidatus Peribacteria bacterium
GAAGCAGCGAGTTCTTGATGCTTGTACTGGCAGTGGCGTGGTAGGCATTGCGATAGTAAAGTTTGTGCCAGAAGCATCAGTGGTTTTGGCCGATGCAAGTGCTGTTGCTTTGCGGGTAGCAAAAGAAAATGCTGCGAGGAATGTTATCTGAAAGAAGTCTACTGACGCCATGCAACGATCTTGCGCCACCTGTCGGCAGCCCTTCGAGCATTCTGTTGAAGATCAGAAGCTGCTTGAACGCATCGGCGCATCCGACCCTATTGAGTGTCCGGATTGCCGACGTCAGCGACGGCTCATATTCCGCAACTTCTTTCACCTCAGCCACCGAACATGCGATCTCACCGGAAAAAAGATCCTCTCGGCATACGATGAACATGTGCCGTTTCCGGTCTACGAGATGCACGAGTGGTGGGGCGACAAGTGGGACGCAAGGGAGCATGGAATTGACGCCGCTCTCAACACATCATTTTTCGATCAGCTGCGCACGCTCCATGACACCGTACCGCGAGCGAACGTCCAGAATGTACTCACAGAGAACTGCGACTACTGCAACATGTCTCTTCAATGCAGAAATTGCTACCTGATGTTCGGCAACGTTAGCAATGAGGATTGTTGCTACGGACACATCGTATGGCAGTCGCAGACCTGCTTCGATTGCCTCTACTGCTATCGCTGCGCCTTCTGCTACGAGTGCATCGACTGCGTACAGTGCCATGCGGTGTGCTTCTCCCGAGACAGCGACAACTGTGCGGATTCAATGTTCCTTGTTCACTGTCAGGGCTGTCACAATTGCTTCGGTTGCGTGGGCCTGAAGAACAAGGAGTACCACATCTTCAATCAACCGCATTCTCGTGAAGAGTATCTGGTGAAATTGCAACAGTTGAATACGGGGGATCATCAGACAATCGAAGCTGCAAGGAGTCGTGTTGCTCAACTCATCGGAAAAGAAATTGTGAAACACTATCATGGCTTCAACTGCGAGAACGTCGTCGGCGACTATCTGTATAACTGCAAAAATATCTACGAAGGATACGATCTCAAGAACTGCGAGGACTGTCGGTACTGCGCTACGATGGAGAGCCTCACGGATACAATGGATTGCAACTTCTCCGGTGCAGCTAGCAGGGGCGAACTCTGCTTCAACTCACTGACAGTTGGTGGAGGGTACAGGGTCTTCTGCTCTCATTCCTGCATGAATGGCTGCGCGAATCTCTGGTACTGCGACAACTGTCACGCCTGCAAGAATTGTTTCGGATGCCTCGGGCTCAAGAATAGACAATATTGCATTCTCAACAAGCAATACACGAAGGAGGATTATGAAGCGATGCTACTCTTTCTTCTTGAACACATGCGAAAAACAGGGGAGTACGGGCAGTTCTTTCCTCCATCATTCTCGCCATTTGCCTACAACGAGACGATTGCCAGCGAGTATTTCCCGATGACGAAAGATGCAGTACTCGCGAAAGGCTGGCGATGGAAAGATGAAAACAAGGAACAGAAACGGCAAGGTGACAACGACGCCACTGTGCCAGTTCCAGACGGTATCCGAGAAGTCGGCGACGACGTGACATCGCAAGTGCTTCGTTGCGAAGCGACGGGAAAGCTCTACAAGATCATTCCTCAGGAGTTGGCCTTTTATCGACAGATGAACTTGCCATTGCCGCGTCTGTGCTTCGAGGAACGACAGCGACATCGTTTCGCGTTGCGCAATCCCCGGAAACTCTGGCAGCGCCAGTGTGGCAAGTGCGGGAAGAAGATACGAACGACCTACGCTCCTGACCGCCCTGAAAGCATTTATTGCGAGCAATGCTGTCTCGCAGCCGTCTACTGAAGCGGGGAGGGAAATAGTGAGGAGCACTGGTGCATTCGAGCTGAGCCCGAACCCGAAGATCCCGTGTCCTCCGTAGCGCGAAGCGCGAAGGGGGACGATGAGAGTAAAGCTTCAAACAAAATCTTTACATTAATTCCTGACGCATCGGTATGAGTCCGTAACTCGTGATCACCGTGAGGCTTTGGCCGTTTTGTTCATACGTGTTTTCAAGAATGTGCAGAATTTCCTCCGACACGATCACACACCCCATACTTTCATAGCGCACATCCTGCGCAAGCATGCGCTCGCTGTAGCGGTTCCCATGGATTCCGTAGGGTGTCGATTCTTCACCGTTTTTGTAGAGACGCAGGAAAGACCCCGTCTTGCCGAACGTCGTGCGGTCTCCTTTCGTATCGCGTGATTTCACGACCCATGTGGCTTCGGGCGTCGTCGCATTATACGTGCGTCCGATGTAGCGAACGACCGCGCGCTTGCCCGTTACGACTGGAACATTGATGAAGACGCCGTCGCGATGCACCAAGTACCCCATGTTTGCCTGCGTGTCGATGATGAATATGTCGCCGATTTCGGGTTGCCAGGCCTCGACGGACACAGAGGTTTGGAGGATGGCGGGAGCCGTGATGCCGAGCACAACGCCAAGCACCGTGGTAGCGAGGAGTACCAAAGTATACTATTTTATTCTATTTACCATTCCTGTCAACACTCAGAATAGCTTACAGAAGCCAAATTCTACATTCAGGCTCACTTATGGTTGGGCGCAGGTACGCAACCTGCGCTGGAGATGTTTTGAGATATTTTGATCGGCGCAATAGCCACCAGCGAACGTTGCCGATGACGCGCATCTCTACATTTTGATCAACTTTTGTATACAGAGAAATGATGGCGCAAACAAGCAAGATACTTTCGTTGCTGCGCGTAAAGCTATGCGTAGAATTTCCTGATGGTGGATGTGCGTCACATACCGGTCCTTCACACTTCGGGCTCTACGGATTCACCGGTCTTCCGCGTTCTCATGCCAAAGCAAGGCGAAACCGTATGCGACATGACACTCGGTCTCGGCGGTCACGCGAGTGATTTCCTTCGCGCGATTGGCCCAAACGGAAAATTTTTCGGCATTGATGCGGACGCAGAGAACCTGGAAGCTGCGAGAAAAAATCTTTCTGAGTTTTCTTCGCAAATAGTTCTGCGTCAAACGAATTTTCGAAACATCGCTGAGCTTGGTCTTCCGCCACTCGACATTCTCTTTGCAGATCTAGGATTGAGCTCGCCGCACTTGGATGATCCAAAGAGGGGATTCACGCATCGGGAATCGGGACCATTGGATCTTCGTTACGATCGAAAAAGGGGAATGGGTGCAGCGGAATTCTTGGAGCAATCTTCCGAGGAAGAAATCGCGAGGATCCTCTACGACTTCGCGGAACTTCGAGGGGGTGGGCATCTGGCCGCGATCATTCGCAAACGTGTGGATGCAAAATGTATGCAGACAACGGAGGATCTCCGGGCCGCCGCCGAGGAAGCGTTCCATTGGCGCGCACCAAAGCTCCTCGGGCAAATCTTCCAAGCGTTTCGGATCGCGGTGAATGATGAACTCGGATCACTGGAGAAGCTCCTCACAGAGGGCCCGCGGCTTCTCGCACCCGGTGGACGGATGGGCGTCATTTCTTACCATTCACTCGAAGACCGCATGGTGAAGCAAAAATTCCGAGAGCTCGCGACTCCCGTGAAAGATCCGCAGACAGGAGCCGTCGTCCGCTCTGCATCCTTTGCCCTCCTCTTGAAGAAGCCACTCAAGCCATCGGCCGACGAAGTCGCTCGAAATCCTCGCTCACGCAGCGCGATCTTCCGGGCAATCCTGAGAATCTGATTGAATCTCAGCTCTTCATTCTACTCTCTGCTACACTTTCGCCTCAGTGCTCCAGTCGTTCCTCCCATCACCGAATATCCCGCGCAGGTCCTCGCTCGGACGCATGGTGAACCAGAGCACGATGCTCCTGATGGGGTGCATCGGCACGCTCATTCTCATGCTCGCGCTCTTGATCCTGTTTCACGAGAATGCAAATGCTACGAAGGGCTATCGCCTCCGCTCGCTGGAACGCGAACGCACGGCACTGCTCCTCGGGGAAGAGATTCTCAATATGCAGGTAGCTGAGGCTCAGGCAATGGAGACGTTGAAATCCGATCGCTTGGTCCAAGTGATGGTTCCTGTCCGCAACGCAAAATTCACCGAGAGCGATTCCACGGTTGCAGCAGTGACGAGGAATTAACGAACACTTACTCCATCATCCGCAGCTGCACCGTGTTCACCAGTTGCTCATGCGCGCGCGTATCGGAAACGATGACGACCTTGTCACCTTTCTGAAGAAGATCGTGCTTCTTGCAAAACGCGAGAGCCGCAGCGACGGTTTTTTCAGGATCGTCCTCGAGCGTCGCGAGGCAAGGATATACGCCGTAGCTTAAGCGCAGCTTGCGAGCGATCGATTCCTCATCCATGAACGCGAAGATGGGGATGCGCGGGCGGAACTTGGAAAGATCGCGCGCCGTCTGTCCCGTACGCGTGAACGCGATGATGGCATCGGCACTCGAGGAGAGCGCGAGTGTGTGTGCCGCTTCGGCGCGCGCTTGGCGCTCGCTCTGAATAGGCTCGCTGCCGTGCGGGAACCGCGCCAGATGTTCCTCGGTTGCACGGAGCACGCGATCCATTGCTTGGAGCGCAAGCAACGGATGCTTCCCCGCAGCCGTTTCACCCGAGAGCATCGTGGCATCCGCTTCGGTCGTCGCTGCATGCGCAATATCCGTCACTTCCGCACGCGTCGGCGTCGGCTGCACGATCATGCTCTCGAGCATCTGCGTCGCGACGATCACGGGCTTTCCCACCCCCCGGCAGCGCGCGACGATCTCATCCTGCAAGACGGGGAGCGTCTCGAACGGCAGCTCGGCGCCCAGGTCGCCACGGGCGACCATCACCGCGTCTGCCGCATTGATGATCTCCTGAATATTCAGGACGGCCTGCTTCGTTTCAATCTTCGCGATGATTTCCATTGTGCTCTTGTGACTCTTCAGGAAGGCGCGCACCGATTCCACATCGTCCCTGTTGCGGATAAAGGAGAGCGCCAAAAAATCCATGTCGTGCTCTATGCCGAACTGGATATCCTTCCAGTCTTCGACCGTGATCGAGGGCAGATCGACATCGGCGCCCGGCAAGTTCACGTGGCGTCGCGATCCGATCTTGCCGCCCTCCCGCGCACGCGCGAGCACGTCTCCGTTTTTTTCGATGCGTACGATGTCGAAGATGATCTCGCCGTTATCAATGAGGATGCGATCCGTCTCTCGCACATCCTTCGCAAATCCGTCGTAGTTTACCTGGATCACTTTTCCGCTCTTGCTCTTCGCGACGCTCGTGAAGACGATCTCCTCCTTCGCAGCAATCTCAATCGGCTTCTCGGTATCCCCCGTGCGGATCTCCGCGCCCTTCGTATCGAGGATGAGCCCGATCGGCGGGATGCCGGTCTTCTTCCTCTTCGCATTCAGCTCTTGTACTGCGGCGACGACTGTGCGGTGCTGCTCCTCGGATCCATGCGAAAAATTGATCCGCGCGATGCTCATGCCGCCCTCGGCGAGTCTCTGAATCTCCTCCGGTTTTGAGGAAGAGGGTCCGAGCGTGCAGATGATGTTTGTGCGTCTCATGATGCTCTACGGGAAGCCGAATACTCCGTGAGCATTATGTCATTTTCAGGCGATTTTCTCAAGGGGAGCATCGGGACAAGAAATGGAAAACATGCTATGATAGAGGGAAATGTCAAACAAACACGCAAAGCAGCGCGCGATGCTCCTCGTCACCTTTGCCGCATTCCTCGGAATCTTCGTTGTGAACATCCAGTACTCGCTGCCGGATCCAATCGTTCGCGTCGGTGATTTGGCGCACGGATACGGGGTTGGAAGATACAACCCCGTGGATCCCGATCCACCGCCCGCAGCTTCTTCGGCTCCCGCCGTGAGCAGCGCTTCCTCCGCTCCCGCTTCATCGTCCTCCGTTTCCTCCAAGAAATCTTCTTCGGTATCTTCCTCCGCATCTTCTGTCAAGGAGATGCCGCCGCTCTGCGGAAACGGCGTGATCGATGAAGGAGAAGAATGCGATTCCGGCTCGGGGGTCAATGGTTCAGGACTCTGTTCGCGCTACTGCACGATCAACGTCTGCGGTGACGCTATCATTGCGCCGCAGATGGGGGAGGAGTGCGAGCCCGACGGTTCCGCCACCTGCGGTCGCTACTGTGCAGCTCCAGTTTGCGTCAAGGATGCGAAGGGCGTCCGAACGTGCAGCGGCGGATGCACGTGGAAGTTCGGTGGCACATGCGCAGGCGACCTCGAGTTGCTTCCTCCTGATTTTTTCTCTTCACAGAAATTCGCAAGTGCCAAGAGCTCGTCGAACTCCACGGTAATAA
>CAZUFJ010000041.1:0-2740 GCA_964619805.1 uncultured Candidatus Peribacteria bacterium
ATTTGGCAGTTGATTGATCCCTCCTTGATTATGCAATGCCAAACGTTTCTATGTTGTGTGTATGACCGACATATGGGGCGAGCGATGGGGTTCGAACCCACGACCCTCTGGACCACAACCAGATGCTCTAACCAACTGAGCTACGCTCGCCACGGCGCTCACGAGCGCCGTGGCTCGCCATACGGACACTCGGAGTAATTTCTCAGAAAGAACAATCTTGTACGAGCCGCCGAATTGTACAGAGTTTCGAGCGCTTTGAATACCGATCTTACCGATACACATCTCTCTTCCCTTGCTGAAGAAGGTCATGGCATTTCTGAGAATGAGACGTGAGCCTTGGCGAAGGATAGCTCTCACTGCTATGCTCGCCCGCATGGCCGAGCTCGCATTCCGAACGCCGAAAGGCACACACGACGTCCTCCCCGAGGACCACCAGTACATGACGTATATAAAGAAGGCGGTACGGCATCGCTGCCGCCAGGCGGGGTATCGCCGCATTGATACGCCGATGTTCGAACAGCGCGGCATTTTCGAGCGCGGGATCGGGCTGCACACGGACATCGTGGAGAAAGAACTCTTCATGGTTTCGGGCAGGCGCGGCGAGGAGGAGAGAGTGGAATTCGCACTCCGCCCTGAGTTTACGGCCGGTATTTGCCGGGCGTACATCGAGCACGACATGCAGCTGCTGCCGCAGCCGGTCGAGCTCTATGCCATCGGCCAATGTTTCCGCCACGATCGCCCGCAAAAAGGACGCTACCGACAGTTCCACCAATTTGATCTTGAAGTGATCGGTTTGAAGGACCCGAGCCTCGATGCCCAGCTCATTCAAGCCGTCACGAAGATCTTTTCGGATTTGAAGATCCTCGATCGGCTCACGATGCAGATCAACAACATCGGAACGCCCGACAATCGCAAGGCCTACATGGAGGCGCTCAAGGATTACTTCATCGGCAAAGAACGCCACCTGCCGGAAGAGGATCGCAGACGCCTGGACGCAAACCCGCTTCGCTTGTTCGACTCGAAAGAGGAAGACACGCAAATTCTTTTGAAGAGCGCACCGACGTTCGAGCAGTTCCTGACGGATGACAGCAGGCAATACCACGCGACGCTCCTGGAATACTTAGATGAGCTAACGATCAGCTACATACAGAATCCGAGGCTCGTGCGCGGCCTCGACTACTATACGCAGACGGTGTTCGAATTCTGGGATAGTTCGACCGGTGCGCAGAACGCGGTCGGCGGCGGCGGACGCTACGATGGATTGATCGAATTACTCGGCGGCAAGCCGACGCCGGGTGTGGGATTCGCGGGGGGGCTCGAGCGCATGATCTGGCACATGAAGGAAGCCGGCGTGAGAGTGCCAAACAAGGACCAAGTGGATGTGTTCGTCGCACAGCTGGGACCGGAGGCGAAAAAGCGATGCCTGAAGCTCGTGTCGAATCTGCGCGAGCACGGCGTTCACACGGTCGGCGCACTCGGCGAAGCGAGCCTCAAGAGTCAGATGCGTCTGGCTGATAAATTTGAATCAAAGTACACGCTGCTCCTCGGAAAAATGGAAGTGAAGGAAGACACGATCATCCTTCGCGACATGCGCGCGGGAACGCAGAAGCAGATCGCGTACAATGACGCAATCTCAGAGGTCATTGCGCTACTCGGAAAAGAAAACCTCGATACGTACGTGCTGCGGGACCACATCGGGGAAACGGACGAGGACTAGCGAAAGGATTCAAAGGAGGAAAAGGAGACAAAGGAGAAAATTTGGCATACTTTGATCCTTATTATTCCTCTATTGCATGAGAAAAAGACCCTACGAAGATCTTATTGTCTGGAAAGAGGCACATCAACTTTGCCTTGATTCTTATACATTACTCCATCAATTTCCTACTGAGGAAAGATTTGCCTTATGTTCGCAGATTCGTCGTTCTGCCTACAGCGTTCCAATGAATATTGTAGAAGGTAACACGAAGCGCTCTAAGAAAGACCAACTTCACTTCCTAGAGCATTCAGAAGGTTCTCTGGAAGAATTAGATTATCAACTTCTTCTTAGTCAGGATCTGAAATATATATCTCCGAAACAATTTGAAGAATTTCGTTTGAAAATAGGAAAGGTGAGTTACCTCCTTACAAAATTCCGTTCTGGAGTTGAATCAAAAACGTAACTTTCTTTTGTTTCCTTTGAGTCTTTTGGTTCCTTTGTTTCTTTTCAAATATCCAGGTTCTTCACCGTCTTCGCGTGGGTCTGAATAAACTTTCGCCGCGGAGCGACTTCCGCACCCATGAGCGTTGTGAAGACCGCATCCGCTTTCTCGGCATCATCCATCGTGACTTTGAGCATGATGCGGACCTTGGGATCGAGCGTCGTATCCCACAGCTGCGCGGGGTTCATTTCACCAAGACCTTTGTAGCGCTGAATGTTCACGCGTGTGGATGGTTTCTTTGGTGCCTTCTTGTCGTCGGAAACCAGATCCTCGCCAAGTTCCGGTGCGGCTGCGGCCGCCTCTTCGTCGGTCACTTCCGTTTCCTCGATATCCGATCCTTTGATTCCCCATTCCTTGAGAATCGCAGCTTTTTCGGCGTCCGCGAATGCATAGCGAATGTCCTTTCCCTTCTGAATTTTGTAGAGCGGCGGCTGCGCGATGTAGAGGTAGCTGCCTTCGATCAGTTCCGGGTAGTAACGGAAGAAGAGCGTGAGGAGGAGTGTGCGGATGTGCGCGCCGTCCACATCAGCATCGGTCATGAT
>CAZUFJ010000042.1:0-7684 GCA_964619805.1 uncultured Candidatus Peribacteria bacterium
TAATCCGCAACAAGAATATCGTGCACTTCCGCGCTGGCGCCCCCTTGGGTGATGTGAGCCCGCAACTGTTCCACGATGATCTTCGCTGCCTCGGCACGATTGATCGGCTCATCGGGACGAAACGTTCCCTCCGGATTCCCCTGCCGGTCCGTATCGCCGGAGATGATGCCGCGAACATTCGCGTATGCGATATCCGCCTCATACGGGTGTCCGACGCTATCTTCAAACGATGCGCGGAACGGCGGCACATCCTCGCCGAACGCATCGAAGAGCAGGGTGAGCACCTCCGCGCGCGTTGCGGGGCGATCGAGAACGGGATAGTCGTTCGAGAAGAGCCTCATCTGACGCTGCTCCGCGCACGCGACGTACGCGTACGCCCAGTGTCCGGCCGCCCCCGTATGCTGAACGTTTCCCGGGCAGCGCGTGATATCCACCTTTGCGGCGACGAGCGCCATCTTCAAAAATTGCGCGACCGTCACGGGATCTGCAGGGCCGAATTTCCCCGTTTTTGTACCCGCTGCATTTCGGTATCCCTCCGCGATCTTCCAGTCGGCGACGGCCTGCACATACGTGTGAAACCAGCTGTCGAACGGCACATCGGCAAAAGTCGGCTTCGGTTCGACCGCGAGCCTGCCAAGGAGTTCCTCAAGTCCCGTTGCCTCGCCGCTCGGCGCAGAGGAAGAATCTCCGAGCTCTTCATCTGCCGTATCAATATCATCGAGGATCGCATGCGCGAATTGCGGCAATGCGAGGATGAGGACGAGGGGGACTAACAGGAGTCGTCGCATGCATGCTGAGGATACGAAGTACTTGTACTGAGGATACGAAGTGTACGGCGAGCGTAGCAGGAATACTCCCCTCCGGAGCAGTGGCGGAAATGGCTTTCTCATGCTATAATGTGAAGGAATACCCACGTTGCTCATCGCACACTCTCCCTTCTCCCGCAGGGTCTTCTTCGTTTCTTTCCTGGGTGCCGCGCTCCTCGTGGTCGCCGCGCGCGGAAGCACGGTGAACGAATCGCAGCCGCGCATGAAGCTGCTGGCTTCGATCGAAGAGGAGAAAGCGCCTACGGACGAAGGAGTCGATCTGAAGCTTTCTTCTGATAAAGAGGGAGTGATTCTTACGATTCCCGAACGTTCATCGGTTTCTTCCGTTGCATCTGCAGAGGCAGTCACCGCGGTTCCCGAACGCACAATGGATCCGACGACGTCCGCGGCGTATGCGGATGCACTCCGGCGAGAACAACGTGCGGCGTACATCAATGACATCATCAGCCGCACCTACTTCGGCACCGCATCTGATGCATCAACTTCCGAGGAGCCAGATCTCAACATCGTGACACTCGCGAAAATCACGCTGACTCGCCTGGCCGGTCTGCACAACAAATACGGCGACCGACCTGAGCTGCGGTATCCGATCGAGGATGCGATGGCAATCATGCGCGCGGCGCTCACGGATCGAACCATCAGCGCATCGGAAGCGCGCGCGATGGAGGAAGCACTTTCTTCCGCTCAGCGCGCACTCCGCACGCTGCCCGAGTACGCACCGCCCCCGGCTCCCGAGCACCCCGCGGCATCTGTGGATCCCGCGCCAGTCCTCGCGAAGATACGTGTACTCCTTGATGTGAACGTCCCTGCGGTGTTCGCAGTCTTTGATACGCATGCTGTCCCTATCCCCGCGGTGTCGATGATGGCACTTGAGGATAGCAAGCGCCTGTTCCTGACAACGACCGCCGCATGCGAACAAGTGGATCCCGCATGTCACGATTTGCTGCGTACGATTCTGCATCGTTTGAAGAATGATCTGCGCGCTCCGATGGAACGTGCGATTGCGGAATCTCCGGATGCGGAGCTGATCCTCGCAGATATCGCTGCCGCCGAAAATCCCGCGCCACCGGAGGAGATGATGGAGGAAACACCGATAGAGGAACCGGTGATGGAAATGCCGGAGTAATTGTTCCGGGACCCGTCTTCGCCGAGGCGAGCGTCGCGCCCCGGAACACGTGAGGCTTCTTCCTGTAGGGGCATAGCGCACCGTGCCCCTACTGTGGGCGCTTCAGAAGCAACAAGAAATGAGCATAGGAAATCGTCGGCTCAGAGTTCTTGAAGGGACTCGTTGCTCGTTACGAATGCCTTTTGCACGCTTGCGATAGAGATCGACCGGTGGTCGTTCTCTTTCTCTCGGTTTGATCGCCTCAAAAACAGGGACGCGGCGCCTGTCCGGTCTTCGACTTCGAAGCTCAGACTCGAGGAGTAGGCATGTCCCGGCTGCGCCACGGCGTTCGCGAACGCGCGCGTGGCTGCGGGGTGCGAATGCTATCATTCTCCCTGTGAGTCTTTCTCGGATCCGTTTGTGGCATCTGCAGATTGCGATTGCGGTGATTGCAACTGTACTGTTTGCGCCGCATCTCGGAAATGAGTTTGTATCGCTCGATGACAGCATCCTCATCTACCGAAATCCGTTCGTGTTTCGCTTGAGTTGGTGGTCGCTCAAGATGATCTTTACGACGTACGACCCGGAGCTCTACGTGCCGCTCACGCTGCTGTCGTATCAAATCGAGATCCTGCTCTTCGGGCTGAAGCCATTCGTGTTCCACGCAACAAACCTCCTGCTTCACATCGGGAGTGCGATGCTCGTCACGTCGCTCCTTACGCGATGCGCGGGCAACCGCTTCGCGGGAGCGATTGGCGGACTCTTGTTTGCGATCCATCCGCTGCAAACAGAAGCAGTGCTGTGGGCCGCGGCACGCAAGGACACGCTCTCGGGATTCCTCTTCCTCGTATCGATCGCGCTCTATGTTCGTTTCCAAGATCGAGGAAGCAGTCGGGCGTACCTCGGCAGCGTCGCGACATTTGGTCTGGCTCTTCTGGCAAAAGTTTCGGTCATCATGCTGCCCGTGCTCCTGCTGTTCCTCGATTGGAAGGAGGGACGCAAGCTCAATCGCGCGGCATTCCAAGAAAAAATTCCCTACGCGGCACTTTCGATCATCTTCGGCATCGTCGCGATTCTGGGGAAAACCAAAAACATCGCGTCGTCGGATGCGACAACGACGATCCTGCTCGCGGGAAAGAGCACGATTTTCTACCTTGCGAAGCTCGTATGGCCGGCCGGCCTCACCGTCATTTATCCGCAGAGTGATCCCGTGACGCTGGCCTCGCCCGAATTTATCGCCATTGCAATCGCGTGCGTGCTCTTGGTTGGAGCGTTTCTCGTGAGCCTTCGCCTCTCACGCAACATAGCATTCGGGCTCGCGTTCTTCGGGCTGATGCTGATGCCGAACTACACGAACTTCCTCAAGAACGGCTACCTCTTTTTCGCGTCGGATCGCTACGCGTACTTAGGTTCGATCGGCATGTTCTTCCTTGCAGGTCTTGCCGTCGTTTGGATCGCGAAGCGTCTGAACAATCTTCGCATCCTCGAAGTCGCGGGCGGGGCAGCAGTAACACTCGTATTCCTTGCGCTCGTCGCCAAAACGTCGGCGCAATCGCAGACGTGGCGCAACAGTGAAGTGCTCTACGAAACGGTGCTTCGCTATTATCCCGAGGCCGCGATTGCGACGAATAACCTGGGCGATATCTACATGCAGCAGCAGCGCTTCGACGAGGCGAAGGTGCTCTTTGAGCGGGCGCTCGAGCTCGATCCGCGCGTGCTGCAGGCGCACTACAACCTGGGGAATCTGTATCGCGAGCGAGGGCAATTGGACCTCGCGATGGACCAGTATAAAAAATTCATCGCAATCGCCGAGCAGAAGGATCGAATGAACCCGGAGGATCTGGCGGGGTATTATTTCCTCGGCGAAACGCTGGAGCAAATGGGGCGAAGCGATGAAGCGCTGGTGCAATTTCAAATCGCGACGGAGCGTGGCCCCGACTTTGCCGAATCATTCTTCAATGTAGGGCTCCAGTACCAGAAGCGCGGTCGGACGGAGGAAGCGATGGCGGCATTTGAACAGGCAGTGAAGGTGGATACGTACTACGTGCGCGCGCACTATCACCTGGCCGCGATTTACTCCGAGGCCGGCCGCTTGCAGGATGCGGAGCGGGAGCTTGAGAGAGTCCTGGAGCTGGATCCGTATTACGAAAAAGCAAGGGAGCATTTGGAGAATATTCGGAGGATGATGTGATTCCGGGACGCGACGTCCCGGCTGCGGTTTTTTTAGAGAATAAACACGTTCGCGATCGAAAAATAAATCACGATACCCGTGACATCGACGAAGGTTGCGACGAAGGGGCTCGACGCGTAGCCCGGATCGAAGCCGAGTTTCTTGAATGCGAGCGGCAGCATGGAGCCGACGAGCGTTCCCCAGAGACAAATAATCGCGACGGAACCGGCGATCACGGTGCCGAGCATGAAGCGGTCTGTGCCACCGAGGATCCCCTGCGGCGTCAGCGCGCCGCGCAGGAATCCGACGGCTCCGAGCGCAGCCCCAAGCGCCAAACCCATGAGAAGCTCGCGCCTGAGCACGCGCCACCAATCGCGCGGCGTCACGTCGCCGAGCGCCATGGCACGCGTGATCAATGTCGCTGCTTGCGAGCCGCTGTTGCCGCCGGTCGAGATACAGAGCGGTACGAAGAGCGCGAGCGCGGTGACCGCGGCGATGGAGGATTCGAACCGCGCGAGTGCGGTGAACGTGAAGAGCTCTGCAACAAAGAGCACCGAGAGCCAGCCTGCGCGCTTGCGCCAGATCGTCTTGAAATCGCTCATCAAATACGTGCCGCCGAGCGCGCCGACGGCACCCATGCGATACATATCTTCGCTCGCCTCGGCCTCGGCAACTTGCAAAAGATCATTGAAGTGAATCACACCCAGAATTTTTTGATGCTCATCCACGACGCACGCGATATCCCCGCCCTCGCGATCCATGAGATCGAGCACTTTTTCGCGGTCGGTCGTGTGGAGGATTGCAGGTACGGGCTTGGCAACGGATGCGGCCTCCGTGTGGGAACCAGCCGATACGAGAATGCGGGCCGGAAGCCACTTGGCGCCATTCGGGCCGCTGAGGAGCGCGACCGGCACGCGCTTGTGTGTGCGCGCGTATTCCTGCATCGCCGTGATGACGGATGAAATCGTCGCGCGCGGATCGACCGTAATGAAGTGAAGATCCATGAGGCCCCCGGCAGTTTCCGGGCCAAACGTCAGCAATTTTTCGAGACGCATCCGACGATCCTCCTTCGTGTGGAGCAAAATATTTTCCTGACGCTTGAGCGGCATCTGCTGGAGGATATCCGTCGCGTCATCCTCATCGAGGAAGTGGAGGAACCGCGCGATCATGGAATCCGGCAGGCGCGGAAGGATGGAATCTTTGCTGCCGTCGCCGATGAGCCGGATCACTTCGGCCTGCACCTCGGGGGGGAGGCACGCGAAGGTCTTGCGCCTGCCCGCGGTGAGTCCATCGATCACATCCGCAAGTTCACTCGGTGTTCGCGCAAGGAGAAGCTGCCGGAGTTCCCGGTCACTTTTTTGCTGCAGCAAGCCATCAACACGTTCGAGGAGTGTCTGGTCCATGGGAGAAACTAACGTGGCGGCATGCTACCCCGCCCCTTCCGCGGAGCAAAACGTTTTAGTGCCGAATCAATTACGGAAATACCGAAATGATCTTTGGGCTGAAGCCCATGACTCGGATACGGTTAACCGCGGGCTTAAGCCCGCGGTTAACACACGGATACTAGGGGCTTTAGCCTCTTATGGAACCTAGAAGAGCGTGACCGATGCATCCAGAGCATAGAGTCCCGGTCCATTGGTGATGAGCGCAATACAACCAGCGAGAAGCACGAGATCGAATTCCCAACCCATTTTGTCCATTGCTGAGAATGGAACGCGCCACTCCTGCGTTTTCTTCCAGATCGCACCGATCATGATGATCGCGAGACCGATGGCCGCAAGCTGTGTGAGGAAACCAACAACCAGTGCGATGCCACCGAGCAATTCCACAACACCAATGAATCCCATAAAGGATGAGAGGTTGTTGAGCTTTGAACGGCAGTGATACAGAAAAATAGCACTGATCGCGAGGCGCAGGGCCAGCAAACCGATGTCGCTGTATCCCATGAGAGAATAGAGGGACGTCATGATGGAGAGGGGGAAGATCCTTTCAGTGTACGCGCGTTCCAAGAATCTTCAACGCGTTCCTCAGCGATCGAACCGGCCCGTGTTCCAGAGTGCATGCAAATGGTTCTCTTTGTTACTGTACTCAGGTGCGATGGGATAAATGATTCCATCCTGTTCACGTTCGCTCTCGCAGAGCGCCGTGATGAGACGGTAGTACTTGTTCACGAGCATGCGGAGCTCCGGATTCGGATGACACACCGAGGATGCCAGTGCCTTGAAATCCATCGCCTGACAGTAGCGTGGATTGCGAAACAGAAGCTCCTTGCGCTCCTTCGCTTTTTCCGTTGGCACAAGACCAGACCAGTACTTATTACCAGGGATCAAGTCCTTGAAGACATGGGGGCGAGGAATAGCGTCGAATTTTTTCTGGAATTCCGCCGTGAGGGTATAGGCGCTCTCGAGTGACGAGTGCGTCTCGTTGGGTCCGCCAAATACCATGATCGTCTCGGGCGTGATGCCATACTCACGGCAAATTTGCATGGATTCGAGAACATTTTTGTCGTTCACGAATCCCTTCTTGAGGTTGCGGCGGATTTCGTCCGATCCCCCGTCGACTCCCATGCCTACGGTGTGGAACCCCGCATGCACTGCCTTATCGAGCACATGACGGAACTTGCGGTGCGTGCGCACGAGTGAGGACGTGATCGCAAGCCCGCGCATCCGGTACACGAAACCGGGATGTGCCCGTTGCAATTCGAGCACGATGTCAAAGAAGACCTCCAGCTGTTCCGGGTTTTGAAATACGTCGAGGTTGGAGAGGTACATGGTGAGCTTCTGGAGCCCGAGACGCTGAGCGCGCGTCGTGAGGTATGCAAGGTCTTGCTTGATGATGTCGGCTCCGCGGTAACGCTCCTGCTGCTCGTTTGGTGCCGCGCAGAACACACATCCCTGGTTGCAGCCCTGTGCAAGGTAGAACGAAATTTCACGATTCAGGTAGTGCTGCTGCATATCGCCGTCGATAATTTTTGCGTACGCAGGAATGAGTGATACCTGCTCGTCGGGTTTCAACGTGAGCAGCTCCTGCGGTACATTTGTCGCACGTGCGATGTTCGCGACGTCTGTACACGGAATGGCGCGATCGCCGAAAAACGTGTGGAACGCCCCGGTGTCATGCACCTGCAATATTTGTTCCCTTTTATTACTGTGTATTTTTTTCATCGTCCTCGTGAGCCCGGCGACGACGACACCCCCCAGCATGATGTTCTGCTGTCCATAATCCAGTGCATGCCGGAATCGGTCGCGGACGACGGGTACGTACGGGAGTCCAACAAGGTTGGCGCCGATTGTGTCGTACCGGTCTGTATCCGCGGGTCGGATGTTTTCGTCTGCGATATCAACGTCGCCACCGGCAGCCAGGATGCGCGCGGCAAACGTGAGGGGCGAGGTGGGAAGGTACAGGTGACCCTCCCCATGGTCGGGGGCGTAATTGTGCCGCGGCTGCATGATGAGCGTCTTCGTCATAGGTAATGAGGAAGGAACTCTCAAAACTTATCTCATAATAATTTTGTCTATAGTCAATCACTGAAAAGCCCTTATTACGGCTCAATCTGTGAATTTGCCCACCTATATGCCTGAC
>CAZUFJ010000043.1:0-6979 GCA_964619805.1 uncultured Candidatus Peribacteria bacterium
GCCGCCGGAAATGCTTCACTTCCTCCCCGGATTTGATCACTTGGAACAAAAAATAACGGAGAGCCAGAATTTCGTGATCACGGTGAACCTGGATGAGGGAGTGGAGGTGGATAAGCTCCGCTACACGGTGGAGGATCGCAAAGTGAATATCATCGTCGTGCCGAAAACGGGCAGGATCCAGTCGAGGAGTATTTCGTTCGGTGAGGGTGAAAAGAAGTACGACATGATCGTCGTTGTGGATACCGCGGATCTCGCACTGCTTGGATCGCTCTATACCGAGCACACGGATTTCTTTGCGAGCGTTCCGATCCTGAATATCGATCATCACATCTCGAACACGCGCTTCGGCCAAGTACAGCTGATCGATCCGACAGCCGCGAGTGCGACGGAGGTTCTGTATTCCTGGTTCCTTGCGAATCCAGAGTGGAGCGAGAAACTGACGCCCGATATCGCAACGCTCCTCCTCACGGGGCTCATCACGGATACGCGCAGTTTCCAGAATCCGAACACGACGCCGCGCTCACTCGAAATCGCAGCGGAACTCCTGGAACGCGGTGCGCGTCAGCAGGAAATCATCCAGCATATTTATAAGACGAAGCCGCTGAGCACCCTCAAGATCTGGGGCCGCGCTCTCAATCGTATCCAAATGAATAGTGAGGCAGGCATCGTGTGGTCGAGTATTGCGAAGGAGGACCTGGATGAAATGCAGGCATCCTCGAAAGAAACGCAGGGAATTTTGGACGAGCTCATCTCCACGATTCCGAACGCCGACGTCCACGTGCTCTTTACGGAAGTAGAGGAGGGGGGACTGAAGGCCAGTATGCGTTCGTCCGCGGCGATTGATGTCAGCAGACTCGCAGGGGAAACGTTCGGCGGCGGCGGCCATGCGAGGGCTGCCGGGTTCCGCGTCCGGTCGTATCCCAATTTCCAACTGCAGGTACTCGAATGCATCAAGCAATTGATTGCGGGTATCGAGCACCAGCGTGCTGAGTCCAACGCACCGCGCGATATTCCTCCGATACCAGCGAAAGCAGCACTTCCTGCCCTTCCAAAGAGCCCCACCCCAGACGAAAAAGAAGTCACCAAGCCAGAGCCAACCCCCAAGAAGAAGGAGCGTGACATCATCCAGGATTTGGAGAACAAATCAGGCCGCGCTTGAGGTTGTCCTTAACGACCTACTCGAGAGCGCCCTTCCATGGGCGCGATTATTTGATGCAAAGATTAGTCGCAGCCATGGAAGGCTGCTCTCATAATCGAATTTTTTTGCAGATTCATAGAGGCATATCCGCATAAAGGAGGCTATTCCGCATTCCCCCCATGGTTTTTTTCTGTTACTGTGGCGGCGGCTTCTATTTTTCTCTATGCGCCTCGTACAGGTGGCAAAGGCATTGGGCATGACAGGACAAGAGCTCCGCAAGGAGCTCATGTCGGTGAACTTTGGTGTGAGACCGACGGACCGCGAGGTGCCGGACACGCTCGCGAAGGGCATCGTGCGCTTCATCGCCGATCGCAGGGGCATTGCCGTGGATATGGAATCACTTGGATTTGCATCGGATGTCGAAGGAGAGGAATCCGAGGAACGTGCGGAGGAGAGCGCTCCTGCTGTCTCTGTTACGGAACCATCCACGCTGAGCGCTCCAGAAACTCAGGAAAAACCCGCGGCGCAGAAGGTGATGCCGGCGGAATCCTTGAACGTGCTTCGCAAGCTCTCGCTTGAGGATGTGCCAAAGGCCGCAATCGCCGCGCAACAGAAGGAGCTCACGAAGACGAAAGCCGAGCGCGAGAAGGAGTATCACGAGCAGAAGGTGCTCGCTCAGCCTGCGAAGAAGCGCGCTCAAGCGGTTCAGGAGCAGATTAAGAAGAAAGAAGGGATCGTGATGCTGCCCGATCAGATCTCGGTCAAAGAGCTTGCAGAGAAGACAGGCATCCAGGTGCCGATGATCATCCAGACGTTGATGAAAAACGGCGTGATGGCGACAATCACGCAATCCATTGATTACGATACGGCGGCCATCGTCGCGACTGAACTCGGGATCGAAGTCCAACGCGAGCAACGTTCCGCCAAGGCCGAAGATCTGTTTTCCAGAAACCTGAAGGAACTCCTGAAGGATGAACCGGAAAACCTGCAGCCCCGACCGCCGATTGTGGTTGTCATGGGCCACGTGGACCATGGCAAGACCGCGATTCTCGATGCGATCCGCGAGACGGACGTCGTGAAGCACGAGGCCGGCGGTATCACCCAGCACATCGGCGCGTACCAGGTTTTGCACGCGATGGGGGGGAGTGGCGAGCGGAAGGGCATCACGTTTCTGGATACTCCCGGACACGAGGCATTCACGGCCATGCGCGCACGCGGAGCGCAGGTCACCGATATCGCGATCATCGTGGTTTCAGCGGAAGAAGGCGTGAAGCCGACGACCGTCGAGGCGATCGCCCATGCGAGGGAGGCGAATGTCCCTGTGATCGTTGCCATTAATAAAATTGATAAGGAGCGCGCTGATGTTGACCGCGTGAAGGGCGAAGTCGCGTCACAGGGTCTGCAGCCCGAGGATTGGGGTGGCACTGTGCCGTATGTGCTCTGTTCCGCTGTTACGAAGCAGGGGATTTCAGACCTGCTGGATCACATTTTGCTCGTCGCGGAGCTGAATGATTTTCGTGCAAATCCTCTACGTCCCGCGGTTGCGACCGTGATCGAAAGCCACCTGGACACATCGCACGGACCGCTCGCAACGCTGATCGTGAATGCAGGAACGCTTGAGGTCGGCAACATCGTCGTTTGTGGCGAGATCCTCGGTCGCGTGAAGGTGATGATGGACGCGAACGGGCTGCGCCTGGAATCCGTCGGTCCCTCCGGTGCGGTGCGCATTTCGGGCCTCAGCGGCCTCCCGCAAGTCGGCGATATCCTCCAGGTCGTGCCGGGTGAGAAAGAAGCGCGTGCGCTCCTCGAAGCATTCGCAGCGAAAGCCGCGGAGAAACCGAAGCGCAGCTTCGCGGATCTTGTGAGCAGACTCACTGAGGGGAAATTGACGCAGCTAAAGGTTGTCCTGAAGGCGGATGCGCAGGGGTCGCTGGAAGCGATTCAAGAAGCGCTGCGTAAACTTTCGGAGGAATCCGAGGCGGGCGTGAATGCCAAGGTGATCCATGCCGCAATCGGTGCCGTGTCCGAGAGCGATGTGATGATGGCGGCTGCGAGTGACGGCATCGTGCTCTCGTTCAATGCGCCGGTCTCGCCCGAGGTGCTCAGAACCGCGGAGCGCGAGGGGGTGCAGGTGCGTCAGTACAACATCGTCTACGAATTGCTCGAGGAAGTGGATCGCCTTCTTAAAGGGCTGATCGAACCGGAAGAAGAGGAAAAGGTTACGGGTCACCTGGAAGTCCGCGGCGTGTTCCTACGCAAGAAGAACGAGCAGATTATCGGCGGCAAAGTCTTCGACGGCTTCCTTAAGCGCGTGCCTGTCCGGATCTTTCGTGAGGACAAAGAAATCGGCGCCGGCCGCATCACGTCCCTGAAGCACGTGGACAAAGACATCAAGGAAGCGAAGGAGGGGACGGAGTGCGGCCTTCGAGTCGAAACCACCGTGCCCATCATGGAGGGCGACAGACTCGAGGGCTACACACGCGAGCTTAAACGGAAGGAGGAATAATGTATGTCGGAGCCTGTTCGCTACGCACTTTCTTCGCCTCCGTGTGCAAATCTTTTTCTACGAGCCGCTCTTTGATGAACGCCATCATGATCTTATCCGCCTCGTCACTGCGACTCTTTTGGAGGATATCCACGAACGTCCAGAAATCTTTTCCGTTTGCGACGAGGTTTTCGAAGTTCCCACGCATACCTTCTTCTGTACAGAGCTTTGTCAGGAAGCCGCGCTTCTTGAGACGTTCCGCACGTTCATCCGAATCTTTGGGTGATGCTTCTGTGCGCATATCATTGACGGTCTCCTGTTGTTCTTTGCCGTCCTTTGTCTCCTGATCGAAATTAAATTCCGTCTCCTTGAGCCTCTGCGCCAGCTTTGCCCAATTGTCGCCAGCGATCGTATACTCACGATTGCGTGCAATGCGTTGGAAATCTTTTTCTGGGCCTAAAAAAAGCACTTCATCGAGTAATTTTTCCTCCGGCCGAGCGCGCATGCGCTTTTCTCCGATGGCGGCAAGTGTTGCAAGTCCCAAATAGAATGCTGGGAGACCCCAGTTTTTGTTCTTCGCAAACATGTTGATACCGATCGTCAGGATGCCAAGTGCGCCAAAGCCCGCAGTCAGGAGAACGCGTGCCGCGTGATTCTCACGATCTTCGGTGACGGATTTCGGAACGAGCGTCGGTTGCGCTGCGTAGGGACTTCGAATCATGGAGGCTTTGCGCTGGAGTTCTTCGTAGGCATTGAGCGCGGCCAATGTTGGGGTCACCACGGAAGCAAACATTCCATTCTTTTCATACCCCTGCAGCATCATGCGCTTGCGTTCGATCTCCGTGAGATTGATCACCGCATGTTTCAAGAATATCGCTCCATCGGGAGCATCATCTTCAAAGTTTTTTGGAAAATCAAAACCAACGCCGGTCAGAGTTTCCTGAATCGCTTCGCGCAGTTCGTCGGGCACTTTACTACCGAGTGCAGCGAGAGCTTCCTTTGCCTTCGTAACATTCAAACGCACTGTCGCACGATCGGTCTCCACGGTGCTCGCGACCAATCCTTCGCATTTTTGATAGATCTTTTCCGCAGCTCTCACTTCTTGCCTGGCGCCTTGCGGCGAATATGGCACCCGCGTGCGGACTCCAAAAAAATCGAGTTCGGCTTGGAGTTGTGCTTGCGTTCGTGCAGTCTCCGCGTTTTGTGCAGAAGCTTCGGGCTGCGGAATCGCTTCGCCGGGTGTTCGTATTTCGTTGATCATGATCAAAAGATTTGATTAGGGAGTAGCTGTGCGGTTCTTTTGAACGGCCGCTTTCAATCGGTCGACTTCTGCTTGAGTTAAGCCTGTTGTCGTATCGTTCAAAACGTGGTCGAAGACCGTGTCCTGTGTCATGCCTTGGAATTCTGGCAGGTCTTTAACTTTGTTAAAGATCTCAGCAAGTTTCGCCTTTCTTGCAGCTGGAGTAGCAGCATCGCCTAAATCATTCGTATTGATCATGGTCTTGATATTAGTTTGGATAGTAATGTCGTTTTTTATTTTTTTCTTCGCGTCTGCTGCTGCTTGCTGCGCTGCTTGGCCGCCCATGAAGCGGCCTTGGTCTTGCTTGTCCAGCCTGCCATCGGCGAGCATCGCATTGAGGTTGCTTGAACTTGCACCCTTGATGAGCTCCAGCGGTGCGACTGTCTTCCCGCCAGGACCCGGAATAAACGGAATCGCGAGCGGAGCCTTCATCGCGAATTTGCCGATGCCTTCGCCGTAGCCCTTGATCGGCTCCGTGAACTTGCTGATCAGCTCATCCTGCTTCAGCACCGCAAACGTGCCGATCCACATGATGAAGAGCGCGATGAACATCCACAGAAGCTGCCAAATATCCTTCATGCCCGTGAAGAGCGGCAGGATGGTTTGCAATTTTGCAATCCCCTTGGGGACTGGAACATTGGCGCCCGCGTTGATCATCACGAAGCCGACTGTCAGCGGCACCGCAACCATCGCGGGCAGCAGTGCCGCCGTGATGAAGCGTTTCCAGATCTTCTCTACGGGATTGAAATTCGGGATCTTGTCACCAATCACAAATCCCATGAACGCAACGGGCATGAATGCCATCGTGATCCAGAGGATCGGGATACGAATGAAGAACCCGACCACCATCGCAAGCATCGGGAAAAACATGCCGATGTGAATGACGAGCACGATGAGCAGGCGCATCAGGAATGTGAGCATCGCGCGGATTCCACTGGCGCCCTGAGGGGGTTGGGCGCCCCCCTGGCGAGGATTTGTGACATTCGCGAGGACACCGAGACGCGCATGATTGATAATCAGTCCGTTAATGATCACGTTATAGTTCCAGGTTTTCTGTGTATTGAAACTATCCGCGCTGTAGCACACGAGGCCCTGGAGCGGGCAAGCTCTCCTGGGCAACTGATTTCCGACAGTCGGAACAATGTTTTCCGCATCTTCCAGGAACCACACATTTGTAATGATTTCACAATCTTTCGACGGTATCGTGCCGTCCGCCGATGCGGGAAGGCGGCAGTTCGGGACGCCGCCGGAGCTCAGCAAGCTCGGAATCTGGTACACCGTGTAGGTGAGTACTTGGCTGACATCGAGAATGACCCTCGGGATAAACCATGAGAAGTTGATGAGGATGATCGCGATGACGAATTTTCCGCGGTAGTTCTTCACGAGTTCGGTATTCGACTTGATGATCGTCATGACGGCGCCGATGATCAGGAGGATCGCGAAGATGACGTTCATCAGGTCGCGCACGAGCTCCCAGATGTTACGGAGCATGATGAGGAGCGGGCCATCCGCGCCGCCTGGCTGCAGGTCGAAGATAAAGAATGGATCGAGGACGATATCGAGCAATTGAAACAGCACCCACATGCCGATATTGAGCCCCGTGATCAGGATACCCACGATGTAGGCAATTGAGCTCATCAGCGGTTCCCCGCCCGGATCCCACGCCGCATTCGCTTTCGGGATCCAGGAAAACGCCTCAATGCCGCTGTGCTTAAGCGTCAGGAACGCCAAAAATATCGCAGCGAGACCGAGGAGAGTTTTGTGTTTGGACATTCCCATTATTTTAGCAGAAAAGTGGATCTTCCACTAGGAGAAGAGCCAAGAATTTCGTCTCATGCCAGAGCTACGTTCTGAGCTGATCGAATAGATACCACACCATAGAAATGGAAACAATGCGAGTACAAATTTTGTTCAGTGCCTAAAAAATTCAGAGTCATTATAGCTTGAATTAAGCTTTTGTTAGCTTAAAAACATGAACAGTAAATATGTTCGATGGGTTGATCACTTTTCTTTCACTAAGTGCATCCGTGTGAGTAATGTTTGTGAACATGTCTTC
>CAZUFJ010000044.1:0-17927 GCA_964619805.1 uncultured Candidatus Peribacteria bacterium
GTCCTTTTGGAAGCAACATGAAGCCCGCTTGTCCGAAGTGCCAGAGTAAGAAAACAGAGAAGTTGCTGACGCCGCCCGCGATCCACTTCAAAGGATCGGGGTTCTATAAGACCGACGCGCGAAGCAGCACAACGCCGAAAGAGAAGAAACTTGAGACCGAAAAAGGAGAGGAAAGGAAGGTCGCCGTACAGACTCCGAGTACGGAAACGGAGAAGAAGAGCGAAACGTGTGCTCCGAAAGCACCTCCTAAAAGTGACCAAAAAGGTGTATAATAGGAGGAAATGAAGAAGAAACACGCCGCACGGCATGCCATCGAAAAGCTGTCGCAATTGCGCTATGGAACGCTTGGGCTTTTGTGGTTCGGCCTCGTCATCTTCTTCGCATTTGCCTACCTCGCACTTCACCGATGGTCCCCTATCAATGCACCCTCCCCCATTGAGGGCACGACATTCGCGCGACATTTGTTCAATAACCTCTACTTCAGCATCATCACTGCGACGACCACGGGGTACGGCGACATCATTCCTCACGGAATCTCAAAAATACTCGCGAGCGCACAAGCGGTTCTCTCTTTCTTTGTGTTCGGTGTCTTTATCAGCAAACTCGTCTCCACCCGCCAGGAAATCGCGCTAGAGCAGGTGCACAAGCTCACATTTGAGGATGTCTTCCACAATATCCGCGAAGGCCTCTACATCATTCGCAAAGATTTTGATCACCTGATGATCGTCGCGGAGGAAAAGGGCGTATTTGATGGTCAACAGTGGGAAAATCTGCAGACGGCGCTCAAGCAGGCGCAGTCGCTTATCCAGGAAATCCCGACGTTCTACGATGACGAACACAATCTCTACACGATCGATGCGACGCGTGAGGAACTGCTGCAGGAAGCGGTGCACCGCACGCTCCATCGCACGAGCCAATTGCTCGATGTCCTCAGTGAAACGGAGATCGCGTGGGCGGGAAATGCCCTGAGCATGGAGGGGTTCCGGAAACTTTCAACGGTTGTCGAAGAAATTGTTCCACTGTGGCGGACCAGATCACCGTATAAGAAGCGCGAGGCGTTTGAGAACATCATGAAGAGAAATACGGATATTCGAGGAAAGATGGAGAAAGCGTTGTAAAAGCCGCAGCCATGCCGCGTTCGCGAACGCCGTGGCGCAGTCGGGTCCTGCCTGCTCCTCGAGTCTGGGCCTCGGGCGAAAGGAGGGCCCGGAACACGTGAGGCTTCTTCCTGTAGGGGCACAGCGCGCTGTGCCCCTACTGTGGGTGTTGCAGGAGCAACAAGAAACGAGCATAGGAAATCGTCGTCTCAGAGAAGGGACGATGAAGATCAACCAGATCGAGATTCTGTGATTGATTGCGAGCCGTGGCGCAGTCGGGTCCTGCCTGCTCCTCGAGTCTGGGCCTCGGAGTCGGGAGAGGGAAACATAGGTGCAATACTTTTTATCGTCTAAACGACGGTCTCGGCCCTCCCGGAGGTCCTCTTCGCGGTCCACCGAATCCTCCTGCGCGCGGCGGTGGCGGCACGAAGCCCTCGGGCGGCGGCGTCATCTGCTTCAGGGACATGCGGGTTTTTCCTTCAATCGCGTCGTACTCGATGCACTTGGCCGTGACTTCCTGTCCGACCTGCAACACATCCTCCACGTTTTCCGTTCGCTGCCACTGGAGTTCCGAAATGTGGATCATCGCGTCCTTGCCAGGCAGGAATTCCATGATCGCGCCGACGCCCGCGATGATGCGCGCCACTTTTCCTTTGTAGACTTTGCCGACCTCAGGCTTCTCGACGATCCCCTGGATCCACTCCTTGGCCTTCTGCATCATTTCACCGTTGACCGATGTGACAAAGATGATGCCGCTGTCCTCGATGTCGATCTCGACACCAAGCTCACGCGTGATCTTCTGGATCATCTCGCCGCCCTTGCCAATGACAAGGCGAATATCCTCCGGATTGATCTGCATCGTCTCGATCCGCGGCGCGAATGGCGAGAGCTCCTTGCGTGGCTCCGGGATTGCCGCAAGCATCGCCTCGAGGATGAGCGCGCGGCCCGATGCGGCGCGGGCGAGCGCCTGAACGAACACAGAATCCGGTAGACCCGCAATCTTAATATCCATCTGAATCGCTGTGACGCCCTTCGCGGTACCCGTCACTTTGAAGTCCATGTCACCGCCGAAATCTTCCTCATCTTGAAGGTCCGAGAGGATGATGTACTTCCCCTTCTCCTCATCTGCAATGAGTCCGAGTGCGATGCCGGACACAGGCGACGTGATCGGAACACCCGCAGCCATGAGTGCGAGCGTCGATCCACAGGTTGCGGCCATCGAGCTGCTGCCGTTGCTTTCGAGAATTTCCGTGACCGTGCGGATCGTGTAGGGGAACTCTTCTTCTTTTGGCATCACGGGCATGAGGCCGCGCTGCGCCAGATTTCCGTGGCCGACTTCGCGGTTACCGACGAAGAGCCGGTTGCTGGTTTCGCCGACCGAGAATGGCGGGAAGTTGTAGTGGTGCATGTAGCGAAGCTTGTGTTCACCCTCCATGCCTTCGACGATCTGCTTATCGCCAGGAGCGCCGAGTGTGCAGGTGCAAACGGCCTGGGTTTCACCACGCTGGAACAATGCCGATCCATGAACGCGGCGCGGCAGGATATCCACGATCGCACTAAGCTTACGGATCTCGTCTACTTTGCGGCCGCTCATGCGTGTTCCTTCTTCCAAGATCAGGCGGCGCATTTCACCTTTGATCACTTTATCAACGAATGCGGCACCGTAGCCCTGGAGCTTGGCCATCGCTTCCTTTTCTTCTTCCGTTGTTCCGCTGCCAAATTTTTCCTTGAGCTTCTCGGCGGCAGTATCCATGAGTCCATTGAAGATCGCGCGGCGATCGAGCTTGGCCATTGGCGCCTTGATCGCCTTCGTAATCTCCGGCAGTGCCCACGATTTCAGGAACGCGAGCGCCTCTGGGTGCTCGTACGGAGGATCGAATTGGAGCTTCGGTTTCCCGATCTCCTTCTGAATATCTGCAAAGAAGCGCGCGATTTTCTGCGCCCACTTCTTGCCAAATTCAATCGCACGGAGCACCTCATCCTCCGGCACCTGGTTCGCACCCGCCTCGATCATCAGAACGCGTTCGAGTGAGGCTGTAAGGAAGAGGTCCAACTCGCTCTTGAGCGACGCTTCACGCGTGGGATTCAGCACCAATTCCCCGCCGATGAGTCCGACGCGCACGGATGCAATCGGCCCGTCCGCCGGGCAGTCGCTGATCGCCACCGCCAAGCTTGCCGCATTCGCACCCACGACATCATATTCATGCTCAAAATCGAAGCTGAGGACCGTGCAGAACACCTGGATATCGTTTCGGATGTGCTTTGCAATCATTGGCCGTAGGCCGCGATCGACGACGCGCGCCATCAGAACAAAATCGTCGCTCGGGCGACCCTCGCGCTTGCGGAATCTGGATCCGCCGATCTTGCCACCTGCGTAAAATTTCTCCTGAAACACCACCTGGAGCGGCAGAAAATCAACGCCCGCGCGCGCCTTTGCGGAGAGCGTGCAGTTTCCCATCACGACGGTGTCACCCATCTGGCAAAGGACGGATGCATTCGCTTGCGTCGCAAGGAGTCCCGTTTTAACAATAAGTTTTTCGTTCCCGAGTTCGAGAACGTATTCTTTTTGAACAGACATAGAAAAGGGAGAAAGGATGAAACATCCTTTCCTCCAGCTGTTATCGCTTCCTCTGTGGATTCACCTGCGAAAACCCGAAGTTATCAGCGCGGGCATACTTGCCCGCAGTGATCAGGATCTCAGACGTAAACCCAGGGAAGGAAGACCGTAACGGCGGAAGGAAGGAACTGCCGCATAGTGTAGAGAATTTTTGGCAAAAGTGAAGCGCAAAGCGAAACCCCGCACCGAAGCCTCATTCGTTTTTAAAACAAGGATTCTGGTGCGGGGGGAAAGGCTCATAAGGATCGTACAAGAAAGGGTTCGACCGTGCGTATTCCCGTTTGCATCTTCATCACCGTTTCCGCATATTCCTTCTTCGGTATCGAGTCGTAGACGATACCTGCGCCTGCTTGAATCATGAGCTGATGCTTCTGCCGCATGAGTGAACGAAGACCGACCACCATCTCGACATCGCCACGAACATCGAAGAATCCGAAAGACCCCGCATAGAGCCCGCGTGTTTCGCCTTGTTCATAGTCATGAATAATCTGCATGGAGCGGATTTTCGGCGCTCCTGAAACGGTTCCCATGGGAGTGACATCCAGCAAGACATCGAGGGGGGAAACGTTCTTGGCAATCCTGCTTCGTACTTCGGAAGCGATATGCATGACGCGCCCCGCATCGAGACGATGCATCAACAAGCCTTCCGGCAAATACACGCTGCCCGGAATCGAGTGCCGCGCCATATCATTGCGCTCCAGATCCACGAGCATCATGTGCTCTGCACACTCCTTGTGGTCCGAAAGGAGAGTTGCAAATATTTCGGCATCGCGCGTCACCGAACCCGTGCGACCCGCGGTTCCAGCAACCAGATAGGCGGCTGCATCGCCATGACGAATGCTGAGTGTCAGCTCCGGGAAGGAACCCATGCTCTCGCTGTCCCCCATCTTGATCGCGTGCATGTTCTGCGACGGGCAGGTCTCTCGCAACCGCCGATAGAGCGCTGACATAGACCCCGTGATGCCGTAGATGTTCTTGTGCGAAAGAACCGTCTGGAACGTTTCTCCTTCCCGGATTTTCAGATCGCGGATCTCCTGAACCTTCTGCTCAAAGGCAGCCTGATCGAGGCCACGTTGCAATATAATGTGCGGCTCCTCCTCGGGGGTAGAGACAGCCAGCACTTCTTGAAACATCTGCGATCGGTCTTCGCCACGCGTGTAGTACATATATTTCTTCGTTGCGCGATCGTACGTCAGTCCATCCGGAAAGTAGCCGAAGGCAAACGTCTTCTGATCTGGCGGGGTGCGCAGATGCTTCAGCGCCTGCGGTTCTCGATACTGTGCCGCTTCGTAGGCTGCATAGCCGACCAGTCCTCCCGTCAGCCGCTGATCTTCGGGGACTGCGCTCTCACCGCGGGGAACAGTGAGGGCTGCCTGCATCGCCTTGAGTATTTCCATGGGCGATGCTGTACCGGCATTCACTTCCTGATCGTCGAGAAACAATTTTTCGTTGCAAGCACTGATGACAAAGGCCGGCTGGAAGCCGAAGTAGGAATAACGCCCCGTGGCATCGCCCGCATGTGTTTCGAGGGATTCCAGCGCATACATATGCGACGAGGCTGCATGCAGTCGCGCATACAATTCCTCTGGTGGTAACGCGCAAGGAAACTCTCGGACAGAAAATGGACGACGCTCCAGACGGTTCAGGCAATCATGTACTTCCGGAGGAAGAGCTGCGAATATAGGAGCAGGTTCATGTTCCGGAATACCGCGCTTCTTCAATACTTCATACGCAAGAGGATTCGTTTGAAGAAAATTTTCGAGAATGGTGAGGCCGTCCGGCGTTGCGAAGGATTCAGGATGAAATTGCACGCCGAAAATCGGGAGTTCTCGATGTTGGAAAGACATCGTGGTTGTCGTGCTCAGGTCGTACACCCTCGATGTCTCGATGAGGGTCTTTGGAAGATCTGAAACCGCGAGCGAGTGATAGCGCATCACCTCGGGCGCATCCGTGACGCCGCGGTAAAGATCGTGATGATTTTTCGGCATAGCATCTCGTCGGAGCTCCAGTGTGCTCGTCTTCCCGTGATTGATGACGGGAGCGTGGATAATCTTCGCACCGAAATGCTTGCCGATCGCTTGGTGCCCCAAGCAGATACCAAGGAGCGCACGGTTGTTTTTAATCGCAAAGTCAATGGCAGCGAAGCTGATGCCGACATCTTCGGGGCAATCGGGCGTGCCGGGGCCCGGCCCGATGATAATGTGGCTCGGATCCAACGCGGCAAATTCCTCGGGCGTGAGTTCATCGTTGCGGATGACCTTGGCATCGACGCCGAGTTTGGCCAGTGACTCGCGGATGTTAAACGTAAAGGAATCGTAATTATCGATGATGACTACGTTCGGCTCTGCCGGAGTCGAAGCCGGTGATGAAGGTGATGGACGCATAGTAGACAAAGGAAAAGGAAATAAACAAAAAAAACTCTCCACCGACGGAGAGCGAAGAAGTTTTGAAATGAATCTATCGCCAGCCGCGCAGTGGTTCCGGGGAACCCTGCCACCAAGATTGCCGACAGGAAAAGACTGATATACTCATGTACCGGTACAACGGTACATCATGAGAAACGCAAAAGCAAGGGCATTTTTTAGAAACCGGGACCCTCCTGCGCCCGAGGCTCAGACTCGAGGGGTAGGCAGGTCCCGGCTGCGGATATTTTATTTCTTCCCCAGTTTCTTCAAAAAATACCGAACCCCTCCTGTTCCCTCCTGAAGCACATGGGAGCCTCGGGTGACCTTGCTGATACTTACGGGAAGGCGCTTCACGATCGTCCGCTGCGGGATCTTCTTTGAAAGCATCTGCACCAGCTGCCATCGCCGAGCAAGCGATTCGATCTCCTTCGGCGTCAGCATATCCGTCAAAAGCATCTCCACTTCTTTCTCGGTGCGGATCGAAGCAAACAGCGTATACAGGTCGCGCAGAAAGCGCTTCGGAGTAGGCATACAGAAAGTATACCTTTTTCTCGTCCCAGCCCTAACCCTAGCCCTAGCCCTAACCCTAGCCCTATTTCTTCAGCTTGTGCCTCTCAAGCACTTCCTGATAGTCGTTCGGCTTATTCATCCTCAAGTAATTGAGGAGGTTTCTGCGGTGCGCCACCTTGCCGAGGAGTCCTCCGCGCCCGGAGTTATCCTTTTTGTGATCCTGCAGATGCTTCGTGAGCAGGGTGATCTCCTTCGTCAAAATCGCGATCTACACCTGGGGCGATCCCGTGTCCTTCGCATGCGTGCGGTGCTTGGTGATGAGGTTTTTTTTCTGCGTGCGCTTGATGGCCATAAACATGAAGGGAACGGAAAGGAGAAGCCGAGAGCCTCGCCTTCCTGAAAGAGGAGAATCCTATTATATGGCTTGCTAAGCCAAAAGCAAGCAGAATGCCGAATTAGTCGCACCCATGGAAGGGTGCTCTCGTTTTGGTTATTTTTTGTAATCTGAGAGCACCCTTCCATGGGTGCGATTATAAAAATTAGAAAGGAGTGGACATCCGTCCACCGTCTGCTACCATCGCAGCAACCTATGGAAAGTGCCTTCTTCATCGCGGGTCTTGTGATCGGCCTCATTGCCGGCGGAACGCTCACCATGCTCTTCACGCGCAAGAGTGCGAGCAACGCAGAATCCATCGCCGAGCGACTCTCGCTCAAACAGGCGGAGCACATTCTGCAGCTCGCGGAATCGAAACTCACGGGCAAGAAGGACATCATCGATGGAACGCTTAACGCTATGAAGGACGACCTCTCGAAGGTGGAGCGACTGATGCAGACGATCGAGCAGGATCGCGCCGAGAAATTCGGCAAGATCGACACGCGGCTCGAAAACGCAGCGACAGTGATCAAGGATCTCGCAAGCACCACGGAGGGCCTGAGAAACGCGCTCTCGTCGAATAGCGGCCGAGGCCAATGGGGCGAGCGTATGGCGGAGGACGTGCTCAGGCTCAGCGGCCTCATTGAGGGCATCAATTACGTGAAGCAGACGATGCTCGAGGGCGGATCCAAGCCCGATTTCACCTTCATCCTCCCGAAAAAACTGCGCCTCAACATGGACGTGAAGTTCCCATTCAACAATTACCAGCTCTACATCGAGGCGACGACTGATCGCGATCGCGAAGAGTATAAAAAGAAGTTTTTGAAGGACGTGAAACAGCGCGTGAAGGAAGTGCAGACCCGCGATTATATCAATCCGGAGGATAAGACCGTGGACTACGTGCTGATGTTCGTGCCAAACGAGCAGATTTTCGCGTTCATCAACGAAATCGATCGCACGCTCGTCGATGAGGCGATGCAAGGCAAGACCATCCTGTGCTCGCCCCTGAGCCTGTATGCGATCCTCTCCGTCGTGCGGCAGTCCATCGACAATTTCAGCATCGAGAGCAAATCGAATGAGATGCAGTCTCTGTTTGGATCCTTCAAAATGCAGTGGGAGAAATTTAAGGATCAGATGGAAACGGTGCGCACGCGGTTCGAGACGGTCCACAAGGGATACGAGGATCTCGTGGGTGCGCGCGAGCGCGTACTCGACAAACATTTCACGAAAATTGAGGAGCTGCGGGTGGGCACGGCAGATCCCCTGCTCGTGCAGAGCACGTTTGAGGAGACGGCCAAGAAAAACACGACGAAGAAACTGACGACCGCAAGAGATTCGCTATGATGCGACCGTGAAGGCAGCTACCGAACCCATCATCGCGACACTCAACGAGCCGCAGCAACGCGCAGTTCTCCAGCAGAATGGTCCCGTCCTCATTCTTGCGGGCGCCGGATCGGGCAAGACCCGCGCACTGACACATCGCATCGCGCACTTGATGCAAACGGGCGTGCCTCCATGGCAAATCCTGGCAGTGACATTCACGAATCGCGCCGCGAATGAGATGAAGGAACGGATCAAGCGACTTTTGAAAATTGCGGAGGGCATCGAACTGGATTTCGGACGGATTTCGCAAGGGCGGCTCCCCATGATGGGCACGTTCCACTCCGTCTGCGTGCGGATCCTCCGTCGCGATATCGAGCGGCTGGGACGCGACCGAACATTTGTCATCTATGACAGCGATGACCAAGAAACGTTGATGAAGCAAGCGCTCAAGGATCTGAAGATTGACGAGAAGGAGCTGAAACCACGCGCGGCGATGGGGTACGTCGGGCGTTTTAAGTGCGAGGCTGTCATGCCCCGTGAAGCCGCAGCCCAGGCTGCGACCCCGCACATGCTGCAAGTAGTTCGCGCATTCGAGCGATACCAATCGCTCTTGAAGGAAGCGAATGCGCTCGACTTCGATGATCTGATCCTCGAGACCGTCCGACTCTTCCACGAATGTCCCGATGTCCTCGAGCGCTATCAAAAGACATGGCAATACCTGCACGTCGATGAATATCAGGATACGAACCATTCGCAATACCTGCTGATCAGCCTGCTCGCGAATGCCGGTCGCAACCTCTGCGTCATCGGCGATCCCGATCAATCCATCTACGCGTTCCGCGGCGCGGATATCCGAAACATTCTCGAGTTCAAGAAGGAGTACCCCGAGGCGCTGACGATTAAGCTGGAGCAGAACTACCGTTCCACCCAGGTCGTCCTGACCGCGGCAAACGGCGTGATCGCGGCAAACCCGAATCGTCCTGAGAAGGACATGTGGTCGGAGCGCACCGAAGGCCCGCGTGTGATCCTGCAGGAAGTTGCGGACGAGAAGAAAGAAGCGCAGGAGGCCATCACGCAAGCAGAGAAATTGAAATCCGAGGGCGTGCGCTTGAATGACCAGGTCATCCTCTATCGGACGAACGCCCAATCGCGATTATTCGAAGAAGCTTGCATGCGTGCGGGGCTCCCCTACCGTATCGTCGGCGGCGTGAAATTCTACGCGCGCAGAGAAGTGAAGGACATCCTGGCGTACTTGCATGCGATTCTAAACCCGGGCGACACGCTCTCGCTCCTTCGTATCCTCAATGTTCCCGCGCGCAAGATCGGCGATACGACGATCACGCGGCTCCGGGCATTCGCAACCGAGCGGAACCTGCATTTATGGGAGACGCTGCGCGCCGTACGCGAGATTCCAGATATCAATGACGGAACGAAGAACCGCATTGCGGAGTTTGTGAACATCATCGAGCGACTACACGAGGCTTCAGAGAAGCGCGTTGTCACCGACCTCACGGCTGACCTGCTTTCTGCGGTGGATGTGGAATCGTGGCTCCGCGATGAAACCGAGGAAGGCGAGGAGCGATGGCAGAACGTGCAGGAACTCCTGTCCGTCATGCAGAAATACTCCGCACTCGAGCCCGTGCTCTCGCTCACGAGTTTCCTGGAGGAAGTCGCGCTCGTGAGCGAAGTGGATAAGCTCACGGATATCCGCGATGACGCGCTGACGCTGATGACGCTCCACCTCTGCAAAGGTCTCGAGTTTGAATCCGTGACGATCGGCGGATGTGAGGAAGGAATCTTCCCGCACGCCAATAGCATGTACGACCGCGAGCAATTGGAGGAGGAACGAAGATTGATGTACGTCGGCATGACACGCGCCAAGACGCACCTGCGTGTCCTCTACGCACGCACCCGCCTGCTCTACGGCACATCGCAGCAGAACGCACCGAGCAGGTTCTTAGATGACGTGCCGGATGCCGCGTGCGAACGCAGGAGTGACGAGATCTTGAGCGCATTTGCCTGGGGAGCGACGAGGGCTTTCCGAGCACAGGGCGAGGGGGAAGAATCCATGGGAGGATTTTCTTCGAAAACGAAGCTGGAGCCATTTAAGCAGCACGCGACAACGGAGCTCGATGTGGAATTCAATCAGGATCTCTCGTTGGATACCGAGGAAGGAGTGAACCAGGAAGAATTTCAAGAAGGCTCGCGCGTGGCACACCCCGTCTTTGGCCAGGGTACGATTCTCAGCCGTCGTGGCGACATCGTAGACATCCGATTTGATTCCGGGACCAAGAAGAGTTTTTCCTTGAGTATCGCGCCGTTGAAAACTATGTAGAGGGAGCTCGATCGAATGTTTCCGCAATGTCGCGAAGAAGCTTTTCAGTTTCATTCCATCCGAGGCAGGGATCTGTGATGGACAAGCCTTCCCTATCCATTCCTTGGGTGATTTTCTGATTTCCGGTCTGCAAGAAGCTCTCCATCATCAACCCTCGAACAAGGTTGTAACCCTCTTGACCCTCCATCATCCCCTGCATGACCGAACGGAATACCTCCACCTGCCGGTGAGGATCTTTCACGTTGCCGACGCCATTCTCATGCAAGGAGTTTTCGTGACTCGCATCGATGACGAGAGCTGGATTTTTGATGTTCGCCTCCGTCAGTAATGTTGCGGCGTATCGGATAGATGTTGCATCGTAATTTACTTTGCCGGCACCGCCACGCAGCACCAAATGCGCATGCGGATTGCCATCGGTTTTGACCTGTTGATTGTGTAATGCGAATGTATGCGCGGCTTGCACACTGACAACACCGTTCACGCCTACCTGCAGGTCTCCGCTCGTACCGTTTTTTACCCCGACAGCGCAATCGAAACCGGATGCAATATACCGATGTTCCATATCCTCCGCGCTACGGGCACCCAACGCTTGGTAACTCAAGAGCGGAGAAAAATGCGGTGCGTTATGCGTGAAAAGCATTTCATCGGCGAGCGGATGAAGCCTCCCAACGGCGACCATCAGTTCACGACATTCGTAGATCCCTTTTTCAATATCGACCGGGCTCAGGGGATCCGGTTGGTTGAGCGGGCCAGGCCAGCCGATCGTTGTGCGGGGCTTCTGAATATAGGTGCGCAACACAATGAGCAAACGTTCGCGCAATGCTTCGGAAACTCTGGCCAAACGATCTGCATATTGTTTCACTGCATCGGAAGGCCAGGCGGAGCATGGCCCCGTAACGATCAACAAGCGACGGTCGGAACCGGCAATGACATCCTTCACAGCCTGACGCCGCTCTGGAATACGATGCTCCTCTGTGACGGGATACCGCGACGCGACTTCTTGTGCGGTAGGTAAATCTTTGATGGCGCGAATACCCATGATAGAAATGAAAAGAAGAATAAAAAAACGCCTCCGCCTTGTGAGGGGGGAGGTGCGGTCGTGCGAACTGAAATCTCAGCTACGACGCAGGTCCCCCCTTCGTAAAGAAGGCGTAGAACCAAGCGGCGAAAGAAATACGGGAACGCATGTACGAGTGACTTTACACCGTGATTCCCTCCTGTCAAGCTCATGACGTGGATGCACTCGAAACAAACGTCCGGCAATTCCTGGCGGCACATCACCTGAAACTCAATACGGATCTCGGCCAACATTTCCTGATTGATGAGGAAATCCTCGGAAGCGTAGTCGCAAGTGCGGGCATCGAGCCCGAGGATCACATCGTCGAGATTGGCCCAGGTATTGGTGTCCTAACGCGCGAACTTTTGAAGCTTGCGGGGCGCGTGACATCAATCGAAGTAGATGCCCGATTGTTGCCGCTGCTCAAGGACTTCACGACGCCAACGGAGACACCATTTGAAATCATTCATGGGAACGCGCTCCAGGTAGATTTCCCCAAAGACGATTACAAGATCGTTGCGAATATCCCCTATCACATCACATCGCCACTACTGCGGCATGCATATCTGGAAGGAAATCCACCCCGCAGCATGACGCTTTTACTCCAGCGCGAGGTTGCACAAAAAATTGCGGATCCAGAAAACTCCGGTCTGCTTACGATCCTCGTTGGACTGTTTGGAACACCGACACTCATCGGCATCGTGCGACCGTCTGCATTCCTGCCGCCACCCAAAGTAGACTCCGCAATCCTTCATATTGAGAGTCACAAAAAACCGATCGCAAATGAGGCAACGATTGAACGAATTTTTGTGCTCGCGAAGCATGCATTCTCACAAAAACGAAAGATGCTCCGCAATTCCCTAGGGTCGTTCCCTGATGGAATGGAACTCCTTAAATGCGCTTCCATAAGCCCAGATCGAAGACCCCAGACACTCACGATTGCAGAATGGATCGCGCTCGCGCAGGCAACACCTCTATCGTAGAGACATGCAACCGGGAGTGTTATCCGCCGCATTCTTAAGCGCATTCTCCGTAAGCGTGTTTGCGCTCCAGTGGTGGCAACGCCCGAACTATCCAGCCCCCGTGTGGCTCGCGCTCTTTTTGGTCGCGCTCTACGGAATCGTCGCAAGCGCCTTTCCGCGGCTGCGCCGCGTTGCACTGCCCGTTCTTGCCGCGGAAGCGGGCGCTGCAATCGCACTCCTCGTCGTGATGCAAAGCTTCCATATGACGACCGAGACGAGCATTGAAACGTTTGCGACGGGAAGTGGGGCACGAATCGTCGGCGTGATTGCAGACGAGCCCGACCGCCGGCCGATGCTGACGCGCTACACAGTGGAGGCGACGGAAATTACGATGCGTGGAACCGTGACAAAGATCTCAGGAAAAGTGCTCGTAACGCATCGCGACGGTTGGCCGGAGTTCCAGTACGGAGATGAAGTCTCCGCAGCGGGAATCCTGGAGCGACCCGGGCAGATCGAGGAATTTTCTTATGATCATTACTTAAGCCGCTTTGGAATCTACGCTGTCATGCCGCGCGCGCGGATGGCACGTATCTCGGATGGGCATGGCTCAGAATTTTTCGCGTTCCTGTATCGCACGAAAGCAAGATTTGAGCGCCAGATTACGCGCATCTACCCCGAGCCCTCGGCGTCACTCCTGATGGGACTCCTGACAGGATCGCGGCGTGGCATCCCCGAACAAGTGAACAAGGATTTCCAAGACGCAGGACTTACGCACATCGTCGCGATTTCGGGATTCAACATCACGATCGTCCTTGCCGTTGTGATGGCGATGCTGTTCTTCCTGCCACTGCGACTCCGGTTCATTCCGGCTGTCGCCGCGATCATCCTCTTCACGCTGCTTGTTGGTGCGAGTGCCTCCGTGACGCGTGCGGCGATCATGGGCATCCTTGGGTTACTCGCCATTCAAGCGGGCAGACAGCGCGACAGCAGGCTGCTGATCCTGTGGGCACTGTTTCTCATGCTCCTCTGGAATCCCAGGCAACTGTGGTACGACGCGGGGTTTCAGCTGTCATTCCTGGCCGTCGCCGGCATCGCAGAGGTAGCACCGCTCCTCAAGAAGTCAGGGAAGATCCTCCCTGAATCCTTTGGCATTCGGGAAGCCGCGATTGCAACTGTTGCGGCGCAGGTGTTCGTCGTACCCTGGGTCGCGGTGCTCTTTGGAAGAATTTCCCTGGTTGCCGTGCTTTCAAACACCCTGGTCGCACCGGCTGTGCCTCTCGCAATGCTCTTCGGATTTTTGGGAACGCTCGCAAGCTTCCTCTTCTTCCCACTCGGACAACTGATATCGCTCATCGCATTCGGATTCCTCGAATGGATCATATTGGTGGCGGATTTCACTGCACGAATCCCCTTCGCGGCATTCACTGTGAATAGTTCACCGGCAATGATTGTACCGTATTACGTAGTACTTGTGGGAGTACTGCTTTGGTTACAAAGACCCGCTTGCGGTAGAGATCGATCGGTGGTCGATCTGCGATGAGAAAGTACAAATCACCAAACATACAGAAGGAGCCGCTTCTTCTTCCTCCCCTGCTTCGCAAACACTTCGGCAACGGGCTTCCTGCCCGGGAATGTGAACACATGCGACACGACGCGCGTGCCCGGCTTGAGCTCCGCATCAAACTTGCTCTCACACTTTTGCATCATGCCGGGGCCAAGGTAGAGGAAGATCACATCGACTGCGCGCAGATCATCCTTAAATGCGTTCCTGAGTCTGAGTTCCACACGAAGCCCCGAGAGTAAGATCTTCAACCTGCCGTAGAGCCATACACCGAGCGCAACCTCGGATCCCACAGCTCGAATACCCGGAAACATACGCTTTGCCTCGATGAGCAGGCGCCCATCGCCCGCACCGACATCGAAAACCGTTTCATTCCCCTTCAGATGCGCAAGCGTAATCATTGCGCGCGCGACGCTGCGACGCGTCGGAACGAACGGCGTGCCAAAGCGCAGATGCCCGATCATCGTGATCAGGAACACGACAACGATAGCAACCAGACCGAGGACAAGGAGATTCGCGAGAAACACCAAGGCAGCCTAGCGATGCAGCGCAAAGGAGGAAAGGGTGAGTGGCAGGAGCATATATTGGACTTCCTGCCATTATCTCTTAGCCTCATTGTATGGATTCCCTTGCGACGTGCGAAGCACTGATACGCGAACTGGAAAATTTTGAGTTTCCAGCATGCGGACTACGGCATGAAGCATTGACCGGCCAATTTCAGTCTTCTCCAAGTCCAATTCATGTCATCAATACAATGCATCTCAATGAGGGGTGTCCCTTATCCGTGAAAAAGAATCGACCTGCCTGTCCTCATTTCGCAGACATGCGACCTGACCCGATCCTCAAAACATTTTTCTTTCTGCAGAATGCAGACGGCCATAGTAGACAGCTCGCAATGCAGGAATATAAAGATCAGCGTCGCATTTTGGTTGGCATAGATCATTCCATTCGTGAGACACGAAAGTCCATTCATAACATGGGTTGCGAGGGTTACGTCATGAATGAACGTCTCGTTCATGCGAGCATTCTGAAAGAATTTAAGCAGACTGCGTCTCTTGATGCCCCCTATGAGATGGGGGAAACAGGAACACTTGTTGCGCTCGAACAAGTACTGCTTCAACTTCATGCATCGATACGAGAATCTCTCAAGAGACTTACACAGCAATTGATACAAGAATTAACAATCCAACAAAAAGCTGCGTAACGACCGAATGAAGATTTTCATGGAACATGAAAAGTAAATGAAATAAAGTTGCATTTGTATAAAAGTACCATTATTATCAATACATGACTTCCCTCTCCTCTTCACTGTTGCAGACCCGAGGCCTCAAAGACACGCTCCCCCGCCGTGCAGTTCTTGCAACACTCGCACAAAGTGCTCGGCCTATGAAAATCCGGGAGATTGTTTCGGCTCTGGAGAACATGGAACAACGCTTGGGGCCCGTGACGATCTACCGTGTGATTGATGCTCTCGAGCAGGCCGGGTTGGTACATCGCCATGTGCGAGAAGGCACATTTTCCCTCTGCACACAGCCGGATATCCACGGTCATCACATCCTGCTTTCGTGTATCGAATGCGGTGTCACGCAGGAAACGCATGACCATGTGCTTTGTAAGCGCGAGGAAGCAATCGCCAAACAGAAAGGCTTTGCAACATCCCTCCACGTGAGTGAACTGCTTGGTACGTGTTCCCATTGCCGCTGATGTCCTCCCCCATCCTCCTGATGTTCCTGAGCCTGCTCATTGTGAGCTTGGTTTCGTTGATCGGTGTTTTGCTGATCGGATTGAATGAAGATCGTATCAATAGAATCCTCTTCGTATTGATCAGCTTCGCCGTTGGTGGCTTGCTCGGTGACGTTTTCATCCACATCCTGCCGAAAATGGTCGAAGGCGGAGTGGAAGGTTTTCCAACAACATCTCTCTTCATCGTTCTCGGCATCATTCTTTCCTTCATCTTGGAAAAAATCATTCACTGGCGGCACTCGCATACGATTCATCATGATGAACATCACCACATGCCGCTCGGAACACTGAGCCTCATTGGTGATGCCGCACATAATTTTACCGATGGCATTCTGATCGCAGGAAGCTACCTCGTAAGTATTCCGACAGGAATTGCAACAACAGTCGCGGTGATCCTCCACGAGATCCCGCAGGAGATCGGTGATTTCGCGATCCTCCTCTATAGCGGGTACGCCAAACGGAAGGCAATCCTCTTCAATCTCCTCACGGCACTCTCCGCATTCATGGGAGCATTCCTCGTCTTGGCGCTTCGGACCTCCGTGCCCGATCTGGAGAGCTACTTACTTCCCATCATCGCCGGAAACTTCCTGTATATTGCCGTTGCGGACTTGATCCCGGAGCTCCATAAACAGACGCGCCTGAAGCATTCCCTGGTTCAATTACTCGGCGTCGGCGCAGGATATGCGCTGATGTTCCTGCTGACGTTCCTGGAGTAAAGGAAACCTTGCAGTACCATTTAAAATTTGGTATAATATCCACGTCATCGAATGTGTCGAGCAATCGTACAAACGGTGACCTGCCCGATCTGAAGATCATTCAGGCGGGCCCAAAACAAACACCGTCTGACCACCTTGGGAAGGCGGTTTTGTTTATCCTCAAAAAAGTCCGGAAAATTATTACTCAATATGTACGAGTACAAAATATTCCTCTATGCTGCATACGTTATTTCTTTTCCCCTTCGCAATATGTCCGGTGGCGGATCCTCGGGTGGCTGCGGTTGCTGATTGCAGTGCCCAAAAAAGAAGAACGGCCCTCGGGCCGTTTTTTTATTCATCGCCCCGCTATCGTTCCTGTACCGAGGGGAAGGTGCACTGCCTGCTCTTAACCTGGGTCCGTATGAACACCACATACCTGCAGCATCGCCATATCGAGGTCGACCTTCTCCGAACGGTGGCCATCTCCTGCATGGTTCTCTACCACGCCTCATACGATTTGTGGGCGTTCTACAACTGGGACATCAATCCCTTTGCCGGAGGGTGGTGGCTGCTCGCACGCAGCACGGCAACGCTCTTTCTTCTGCTTGTCGGCGTCAGCTTCGCCATCTCTCGAAATCGGACAGTTGCCGCAGATGGCGCTTCGCATAAAGTTGCATGGCGAAAATATCTGCGACGTGGACTCATTATTTTCAGCTGCGGGATGCTCGTGTCACTTGCGACGTATCTCTTTGATCCCGCGACGTTCGTGCGCTTCGGGATCCTGCACATGATCGGCGTGAGCGTTCTGCTCCTTCCGCTCTTTGCGAGACTTCAGGAATGGAGCGTGCTCCTTGGAAGTGCGGTGATTGCAGGAGGATGGATAGTACGAGGACAAAGCGGTCCCACCTCGCTCCTGATCCCCTTTGGCATCACTCCTCCCGGCTTTGCGAGCGTGGACTATTTCCCTCTGCTCCCATGGTTCGGCGTCGTGCTGATCGGCTATGCCCTCGGCCATGCCGTTTACGTCCGCTTGCGCTTCCGGAGCGCTCTCACCTACGACGCACCTCTCGCCCGATTCCTGGCCTGGCCGAGTCGGCATGCTCTTCTCATTTACATGCTGCACCAGCCGCTTCTGCTGCTGCTTCTTCTTGCAATCAGCGCCACATACACGCTGCTCTGAGCATGCAATATTCCATCGTCCTTGCGGCCAAGCCCCTGTAACGGAAGAGCGGCCCTTCGGGGCCGTTTT
>CAZUFJ010000045.1:0-3478 GCA_964619805.1 uncultured Candidatus Peribacteria bacterium
TGTATACTTCAATCCAATGCAATTAATCTGCCACGGCGCGGCGCGCGAAGTCACCGGCACATGCCATGAAATCCGTGTGAATGGACGCAGGATCCTGCTCGATTGTGGGCTGTTTCAGGGTAAACGTCGTGAAGCCGCTGCAAAAAATACGATCATGGATTTCAACATTGGTGATATCGACGCTTTGATTCTCACGCACGCCCACATGGACCACGTGGGGCGTGTGCCGCTTTTGGTGAAGCGGGGGTTCAAGGCCCCTGTGCACTGCACGTTTGCCACCAAAGACTTGGCGGCCGTGATGCTCGCGGATGCGGGGTATATCCAGGAGAAAGATGAAGAATTCTTTAAGCGGCACCTGCGCGAATCCATGATGCCATCGGACGGGCCGCTCTATACGCAGAAGGAAGCGATGGATTGTATTCGCTACTTCAAGGGGCAGAACTACGGCGAGTGGTTCCCCGTATGCGACGGCATCCGCGCGCAGTTTTATGAAGCCGGCCATATCATCGGGGCCGTCCAAATCGTTCTCGAAATTACAGAGTCCGGCCGCACGCGTCGTATCGGATTCAGCGGCGACCTGGGCCGCGCGGCGCTCCCGATTATTCGTGATCCTGTCGCCATGCCCCCGGTCGAGGTGCTGCTCTGCGAATCCACCTACGGCAACCGCATGCACGAGGATATTGGTTCGGCGAATAAACATTTGGAGGAGGTCATCAACCGCACGGCAAAGCGCGGCGGCAAGCTCCTCATCCCGGCGTTTTCGCTCGAGCGCACGCAGGAGATCGTGTTTGACCTGCACATCCTGTGGGATGAAAAGCGCATTCCACCAATCCCGATCATCATTGATTCACCGCTCGCATCCAAGGTAACCGAAGTCTTCATGAAGCACCCCGAATGCTACGACAAAGAAATGTATGACCGATTCCTCGGTCGCCAACACAATCCATTCCAGTTCTCGCTCATTCGGTACACGGAATCCGTGGACGAAAGCAAAGCACTCAATGGAACGCCCGGGCCGATGATCATCATGGCGGGCTCCGGCATGTGTGAGGCGGGGCGGATCCGCCATCACTTGCGAAATGAGCTCGAGAATCCGAAGAACACGGTGCTTGCGGTCGGGTACATGGCGGAAAACACGCTTGGTCGCCGACTCATTGACCCCACTGTTTCCGCGATCAAGATCTTCGACGAGTGGGTCGGCAAAAAAGCCGAGATCCTCGCGATCGATGCGTATTCCGGCCATGCCGATAGGAAGGATCTGGATGCCTATGTTTCGACAATCGAAGGTTTAAAAAAAGTCATCCTCGTCCACGGCGAAATGGATCAGATGCTGCCATTTGCGGAGCGTATTACACAAAGCAAAGGAGTTCCTGTTGTCACCCCTGAAAGAGGGGAGGTTGTGGACATATAAGCGATCATTGATTTCCTTGACATTTCTATAAATTAGGATATGGTATCCACTATGCAAAGCCGGGAAGAGCATCTCACTGTTGGCACGGATCAGCTACGCGATCCCCGCGTTCAGCAAGTCATATTGCGATTATTGGCAGAAAGAGCTAAATCAGGTCAGGAATTGCGCGTCACGGTTCAGCGCCCGTCAGGAGTTAATGAAACCCTTTATAGAGAATTCCTCGCAATAAAAGACAGTCTTAATAAACGCCTCGCTCCCGAGGTGCGGCTACGTCTGAGCAGAGAAGGTTTCGAATCCTCAGATCGTGAGCCTCCATTTCTGATGACACCCGACGCAATGCAAGAAAAGTTGGAGGCGCTTTCTCGAAAAATCATCGCAGATCCTACGCTCCTCTACCGTACCCTTGATCAAAAAATGTGGGATGAGCATCTCGATTGGACAGAGTCGCTCCTGAAAGCGGATAAAAAGCGTCTGCATGGGAATAGGGCAATCTGTGATAGTTGGGATATACGCGGGCTCGCTGCCGAGCTCGTCCTGCAACTTCTGCTCAAGATGGTTGAAGGGGAGACGTACGATGTTGACGAGCGTGATCTCGAGCTCGTGGATCGAGATAATCCTCTTTCGTTACCTGAGGATCAAACGGCAATATTCCCCGTGAGTTTAAACTTTCGAAGCAGATACAGTTGCGAAGTATGGCAGCACAATCCTCGTATCCACAAAACAAATCCTCGGAGAGCAGAATTCGATGCGGTTGCCCTTTCGGGTTTCACTCCAGAAGAAGACGGCAAAACATTCTCCCATGTTTACTTCTTTGATGTGACAATGTCGGAGTCTCACTATCGAGAAAAGATGCATGCGTCGAAACCGGAAGCGGTGCATCAGGTGATGGATCTCCTGGCGCAGCAGGGTGTCGAAACCCATTTTATAAATATCCTCATGCGTATTCCGGATTCCAGCAAGCGTGTGGACGAGGAACTTCAAGGCCTTTCCCATGACAACGTGCGTGGAATGACCTTACCGCTTTGGACAATAGCTGAAGAGATAGCCCAAAAAATGGCGGAGGACTTGGAGAAACAATACGTTCCTGTGACGGAAAGCCGTCGTCAGTTAGCGTAAGGCCGCTGCTTCGCAGCAGCCTGCCTGCCGGTAGGCAGGTCTGCGCCCGAGGACGGACGCAGCTGGAACCAAATTATTCTTATAGCGGCTGTCTAGCTGCGCCCATACTATCCACCAGCCGCTGCCGTCCCGGCTGCGGACTGCGCCCGCATGGGCGCAGACTAAAGCCCAATCTCACCTGCTACTTTTTTCATCGCCTCCAGCGTCAATGCAACAAATTCATCCAATGGAATCCCAAGCAATTCCCCGCACCGTTTGATTTGCATGCGATCCACCTGCGCTGCGAATGTTTTGTCCTTCAGTTTTTTCGTGACGCTCTTTACCTCCACGTCCGCGATCTTTTTACTCGGTCGCACGAGCGTGACCGCGATGATGAAGCCGGTGAGTTCATCCACGCAGTAGAGCGCTTTACGAAGCTGCGTATTGAGTGGGTAATCCTCGCCATACTTATGCGCATAGTGCGCGCGGATATCGGCGAGCAATTCCGCAGGAGCTTTGATGCTCGCAAGCATCTGCTCGAGCGTCTTGCCGCAGTGCTCTTCCGCATCTTTTTCCAATTTGTCCCAATCGAGATCGTGCAGCATGCCTGCGACTTTCCATGTTTCCGGATCACCGCCAAACTTTTTCGCGAGTGCCTCCATCGCGGCGCCCGTTGCGATCAAGTGTGCCTTCGTTTGCTTGGCATGCTCGGTGATAAGACCGTGCGCAGCGGGAAGCAGATGGCCATATTCAATATGTTGCAACAAATGCGTTTTTTCGTTTTTTCGTTGCTTCGTTTCTTCGTGGTGAGGCGATTTCGAATCAACGAATGAACGAGTCAACGAATCAACGCTGTGAAGGGGCTTCATCAATGGGAACAGCACCACATCGCGCAGGTTTGATTGCTGTGTCAGCAGCGCAACAATGCGATCGATACCCATGCCCCAACCGGAACAGGGGGGACAACCGTAT
>CAZUFJ010000046.1:0-5614 GCA_964619805.1 uncultured Candidatus Peribacteria bacterium
TCATCGTGTTCGACGACGATCACGGTATTGCCGAGATCCACGAGCCGCTGCAGGACGCAGAGCAGGCGGTTGATGTCGTCAAAATGGAGCCCCGTTGTCGGCTCATCGAGAATATAGAACGTGCGGCCCGTCGCGCGCTTCGTCAGCTCGGTTGCCAGTTTCACGCGCTGCGCCTCGCCGCCCGAGAGCGTCGTCGCGCTTTGACCCAAATGAATGTAGCCGAGGCCGACATCTTCGAGCGTCTGCAATTTTTTCTTGATCGGCGGAATCGCGGAGAAGAACCCGAGCGCCTCGGTGATCGTCATGTCGAGCGCCTCGGCGATGTTCTTCCCTTTATACGTGATCTCGAGCGTCTCTCTATTGTAGCGCTTGCCGCGGCAGGTTTCGCAGGTGACGAATACGTCGGGCAGGAAATGCATTTCGATCCGCTTGAGCCCGTCGCCCTCGCATTCTTCGCACCGTCCGCCCTTCACGTTGAAGCTGAAGCGTCCTGCTTTGTAGCCGCGCAGCTTCGCCTCGGGCGTCGTTGCAAACAGATCGCGCATGTCAGTGAAGACGCCGGTATAGGTAGCGGGGTTACTGCGCGGCGTGCGTCCGATTGGGGATTGATCAATCACGATCGCTTTATCGAGGTGCTCGAGCCCCGTAATGCTCAAGACATTTTGTGGCTTCGCGTGTGCTTTATTGAGCACGCGCTGGAGTTCCGGCGCCAAGATTCCATGAATGAGCGAGGATTTTCCGGATCCCGAGACCCCAGAAACGCCGATGAAGGTGCCGAGTGGAAGCCAGACATCCACGTGCTGCAGGTTGTGGTGGTGGGCGTCTTTGATTGCAACCTGCTTCCCGCTTCCTTTGCGGCGGCGACCCGGAATGGGGATGAATTTCTTGCCGCTCAGGTACTGGCCGGTAACGGACGCGGGATTCGCGATCAGTTCCTTCGGCGTTCCCTGCGCGACCACTTCGCCTCCATATTTGCCGGCGCCCGGCCCGATCTCCAGCAGGTAGTCCGCCGTCGCGATCGTTTCCTCATCGTGTTCGACGACGATCACGGTATTGCCGAGATCCCGGAGCTGCAGGAGCGTGCGGATGAGGCGCGCATTGTCGCGCTGATGGAGCCCGATGCTCGGTTCATCGAGAACGTAGAGCACGCCCTGGAGCGCGGACCCGATCTGCGTTGCCAGGCGGATGCGCTGGGCTTCGCCGCCACTGAGCGTCGCAGCCGAGCGCGAGAGCGTCAAATATGTGAGGCCGACGTTCGAGAGGAACGACAAGCGCGCGATGACCTCGGCGAGCACTTTTTTCACGATTGTGAATTCGTACGTAGAGAGCGACCGGTGATCGCTCTCCTTCTTTTTTTCTGCTTTCTTTTCTCCTTCACTTGGCATCAACGATGAGAAGAACACATGCGCCTCCGTGATGCTCATGTCGGTTGCATCGACGATATTTTTGCCGCCGACCGTGACGCCGAGCACTTCTTTCTTGAGCCTTCGGCCTGCGCATTCGGGGCAGGGAAGTTCCAGCATGTACTCCTCTATTTGGCTGCGGATGTAGCTCGAATCGGTTTCGCGGTGCCTGCGTTGCAGGTTCGGAATCACGCCCTCGTACGTCGTCAGATACGTGCCGCCGAAACTCGCGGTCTCCATCTGCACCGAAAGCTGCTTGTCGTAGCCGTGGAGAATGATTTTCTGTTCCTCTGCGGACAATTTCTGCCACGGAACATCCATCGAGATGCCCACTTTTTTCGACAGTGCCTCGAGGACATGCGTCATGAACCCCATGCGGCTCGCGCTGGTCGTCCACGGGTGGATGGCGCCCTCGGCGAGCGAGAGCTTGGGATTCGGGATCACGGCAGACTCATCCACCTGCAGGATAGAGCCGAGACCATGGCACGTGCTGCAGGCGCCGTGCGGTGAGTTGAAGGAGAAGCTGCGTGGTTCGATCTCCGGAATATCCGCCTCGGGGTGATCGGGACAGACGAACGATTGCGAGTAGCGCCACTCCTCTTCCGTGTCTGCATCTTGGACGATGAGCGAACCTTCACCCTTCTTGAGTGCGAGTTCCACCGAGTCGGCAAGGCGAGACCGGCTCGGATTCACGACGCCTTCTTTGGATGCCAATTCGCGGACGATCAAACGATCCACGACGATTTCGATCGTGTGCGCCTTCTTCGGGTCCAGGCGAATCTCCTCATCCACCGTCATCACATCGCTGTCGATCCGCATGCGGACGAATCCTTCGCGGCGGATGGCATCGAGGATTTTCACGTGCTCGCCCTTGCGTCCCTCGATCACCGGCGCGAGCAGAAAAATCTTGCGTCCCTCGGGCATATTCGCGATCGTTTCGACGATCTGGCTGCTCGATTGTTGCGTGAGCTGCCGACCGCAAGAGCTGCAGTGCACTTTGTCGACCTTGGCCCAGAGCAGACGCATGTAGTCGTAGATCTCTGTCACAGTGCCGACGGTCGAGCGCGGATTCCTTTGCGCCGTCTTCTGATCGATCGAGATCGCGGGGGACAGCCCCTCGATGCTCTCCACCTCCGGCTTCTCCATCTGTGCAATAAATTGACGTGCGTACGCAGATAAACTCTCGACGTAGCGGCGCTGCCCTTCGGCGAAAATCGTGTCGAATGCGAGCGAGGATTTGCCCGAACCGGAAAGCCCGGTGATCACCGTCAATTTGTTGCGCGGGATCTGCACATCGATATTTTTGAGGTTATGCATCTTCGCGCCTTTGACGACGATCTGGTCCATGAGGATGAAGAAAGGAGACAACAAAAAACCTACCTACCTGCAGGCAGCGCACGGGCTCGCTGAGCCCTCAGCGTAGCAAAAAAAAGAGCCCCTGTCTAGGGTAAGATAGGGGACATGTTTACAGGGGTTACAGAGGCAATGGCGGAAGTACGCTGGCTTCGCGGGGCTGAGCTTCGCGTGCAAAGGCCTCGTGCATTTCGGAACCTGAAGCGCGGATCCAGCGTCGCAGTTTCGGGCGTGTGCCTCACGGTGACGGGCCTATCAAAGGGGGAGGTGCGTTTCGACGTGAGTCCAGAGACGATCCGGGCGACGACACTCGGGAGCCTTACGAAAGGAGATCGCGTGAATCTGGAGCGGCCGCTCCCCGCGCATGGGAGACTGGATGGGCATGTGGTGCAGGGGCATGTGGATGGCGTCGGACGCATTTCTCGTTTCTCGTTTCTCACGCGGTCCTCGAGAAACAAGAAACGAGAAACAAGTGCTTCGTTAGAAATGGTGCTTCCTGCAGCTCTCTCGCGGTATGTCATTGCAAAAGGATCGATTACGGTTGATGGAGTTTCTCTCACGATTGCAAAGAAGAAGGGTAATCGAGTGATGATCGCGCTGATTCCGGAAACAATTGCGAGGACGACACTTGGCAATCTCAAAAAAGGAGACCGTGTCAATATTGAAACCGATATGATCGGGAAGTACGTCGCCGCATTCTTAAAAAAACAATGAAGCAGGAAACTCGAAAGCCGCCGGCACAGGTGGATCCTGCGTGGCGGATCGGCATCGTGCGGTCGTCGTATCACCCGGATCTCGTCCGGGCGCTCGCAACGAGTGCGCGCGCGTATTTAGAGAACGCGGGCATCCGGAAGATTCAGGAATATACAGCGCCCGGATCATTTGAACTTCCCTTGATCGGAGCGGCGCTTGCGAAAGAAGCATCGGTCGATGCGTTGATCGGACTCGGTGTGATCGTGCAGGGAGAAACGGCGCACGCGGATGTGATCGCGCAGGGGGCAGCGCGCGGGATGATGGACGTACAGACGCAGTTCGGGATTCCGTTTGCGTTCGAGGTGCTGCTTGTTGCGACGCCGGAACAAGCTTCGGCGCGGGCGAACCGGGGCGGGGAGGCAGCGGCTGCGGTCCTACATTCACTTGCGGAACTCCGCCGCATACGTTCTTGAAACATTGTGCCGCATACGAGCGGAAGGTACGCTCCCATCCACGATCTCCCGTTCCCCTGCGCATTTTTGAAACGGATTCTTGGAAACCTAGCCGCTCTCTCCTTGTTGCTCCAACCGGTGCTCGCGTTCGCTGGGCTCTTTCCTGATGTCCCTGACGATTACATCTACCGCAAGCAGATCGAGAATCTGGCGAACGTGCAGGTGATTTCGGGAAATCCGGATGGCACATTTACACCCGAGGCCCCGGTCAATCGCGCCGCGATGCTCAAGATGCTCTATAAGGCGAGTGGCATAAAGCCGGACATTGCGTACGCCGGCTGTTTCCCCGACGTGCAGCCGGGCGCATGGTATGAACCGTTTGTCTGCTATGCCGCGGCGAACCGCTACGTCCAGGGCTATAGCGACGGCACGTTTCGCCCGTCGAACAACGTGAACCGCGCGGAGGCGATCAAGATGATTACGCTGATGTTCGCGATCCAAGTTCCGGAGCTCACGAACATCAACCGCGAGGTGCTCAAGTTCGTCGATATCTCCACCTCCGCGTGGTACACCAAATATCTATCCGCCGCTTTCATGAAGGGGATTCTGCCGATCGTAGGCCAGGGCGGGCCGCGGTTCTATCCGGATTGGCCGCTGCTCCGTGGCGAGGCCGCCGCCTACATCTATAACGCATTGAATGTGCAGCTTGAGGAGATCCGCGAGGAAGAGGAATCGCAATCCTCATCGAGTGTGGATGCGACGGAGACGAGTGTGTCCAGCGTCGCGGCATCGTCACAATCGCAATCGTCACCGAAGCCCCAGGCGACCCTGATCGAAACTGCGTTCCCATTCTCACGCACGGGCACATTCCAGGAGAAGGCGTCGGCCGCATACGGCTTCACCCTGCAATCCGCAGCGACGATCGATATCACCGCGAGCATCGCGAAGGGGGGTGCGGGGAAAATCAGTTGCCGCCTCTACCGCCTCACCGAGGCGGGTTTCTCGGATGAGTATTACCTGGGGCTCGAGGAAAATCAGAGCTGCTACCTGCTCGTTTCTTTGCAGCCGGGCACGTACCAACTGCAGCTGACGCCGACGACGCCGAATGTCTCGTACAGCGTTTCTGCAAAGACAGGAGTCGGCGACGGCAATGACGGATTCTCGCAGGCGCGGGGCATCATTCGCGGAAACTTGCGCACCGAAGTGCTCTCGGCGAATGACTACCAGGATTGGTTCAAGTTCACCCTCTCGCGAGAGACGCTCCTGACGCTTAAGGTCGTTGCCAGCGCGAACCTCCGCTGCACGATCTACCCGTCCGCCGCAGTCGATCTCTTCGGCTTCACGGGCCCCGAGTGCGGCACGGAGTACCTCTATCCGGCCGGAACCTACATCGTCGGCATCGGGCACACGCCGCCCAGAGCGACGAAGCAAACGTACACGATACAGTTGAAGTAACCATTCATGACAGCTGCGGCCGTCCCGGCCGCAGTCTGCGTGCGGGACGCGCGCAGCTGGAGATGTTGTGGTTTTTGCGTGCTATACTCTCCCCCTCATGCCTACCCTCTCGTCCATCCCTGAGGCTCTTGACGCTCTGCGCGCAGGGCGGTTGGTGATCGTTGTTGACGATGCGGAGCGCGAGAACGAGGGCGATTTGATCATTGCGGCAGAGCACGTGGATGCGACGAAAACGGCGTTCGTGATCCGCAATACGGG
>CAZUFJ010000047.1:0-10780 GCA_964619805.1 uncultured Candidatus Peribacteria bacterium
AATATTTCTTGCAAATTCACGGAGATGGAGGGTCCGGAAACCTGTGCGGAGGAGGACGATGATGGAAGGGTGGCGGTGGGCATGGACGACGAAGGGGGAAATCAACTCACGTTCTACCAGAAAATTGACAGAAGCAAAAGATTTCGTGCGGGTTTGAGTAGACTTTGCAGATCACTTGTTGCTCTTTTGTGCATTGTGCAATGCATCAGACTAAGCGCCATATTTTCATTCTCCCCATCTGCTTGCGAAGCACGTTCAGTCTCTCCTCTGCCGCAGCATTTTTTCGGGTGTAGAACGGTGTTGTCCAAGGAGCGAAGGAAGTGATAGTAAATGAATTTAAAGATTTTGTCAATTTTTGAGAAAACCCTCCAAAATGGCTATGGCAGCCATTTTGTCACGATCGAGGCCTCGGATGCCCCCGTCCTTTCGAGGATTTTTAACGTGGCTCACGGACTGCGACGTGTACCGTTCGTCACGGTATGTCACCTGGATACCGGTCTTCGCAAGCGCATCGCCGAATAAGCGCGATCCACGCGCTTCGGCACCTTCTGATCCTCCGGGGAGGAGGGGAAGACCGATGATCACGTGCTCGATCGATCGAGTGTGTATGAGTGCGAGCACGTGGGCCTTGCGTTCATCCTCTGAGGAATGCTGGAGCGTCGGAAGCGGCACGGGAAATCCGACCTCCTTCGTATCCACGTACGCGCACCCGGTTCTTCGCTCCCCCAGATCGAGCGCGAGAATCCTCATACGAGCATCAGGCTCAGGCGTGATTTTTTTCGGTTCGCCGTGTTTCTGTGGAGGATCTGTTTTTTCATCGCAGTATCAATCACCTTCTGTAGCTGCGGGAGCATGTTCGCGGCGTCCTCTTTCTTCCCCTCCTTTATGAGATCCGTGTAGGAACGGATGACGGACTTGAGGCGCGTCTTGAACGGTTGCCTGCGCGTTCTGCGCACTTCGTTCTGGCGCGCGCGCTTGATGGCGGACTTGATGATCGGCATAGAGCGGGGGGAGGGTAGGGGATGCGAAAGAATGAGTCAACGGTTAAAAACTGTTTGCTGGTTAGCTTGTTTGCTGGTCTCTGACGTTCGAAAATCATGAACGAGCAAACGAGCAAACAAATTTGAAAAAAGCAAAAACAGGCATTGCTGGAAGCTTGTTTTGAGAGTAGTTTGTCTGCATCTATGTGCGGAATTTTCGGGTACGTTGGGGGGCGGAAGGATGCGGGGAACGTCGTGATTGAAGGGATCAAAAATCTCGAGTACCGGGGGTACGATTCGTGGGGAGTGGCGCTCAGCATCGGCGAAGGGTTCCTGGTAAAGAAGAACATCGGGAAAGTCAGCGCCGTGACCGGGCTCAAGTTTTACGATCAATCGTCGCTCGCGGTCGCGCACACGCGCTGGGCAACCCACGGCGGCGTAACGGAGTGCAACGCGCACCCGCACCTGTCGTGCGACCGTAGCATTGCTGTTGTTCATAACGGCATCATCGAAAATTTCGAGGAGCTGCGGCAGGAACTGAATGATCGCGGGCATACGTTTGTGTCGGAGACGGACACCGAGGTGATTCCACACATGATTGAGGAGGAATTGAAGACGTCGAACGATTTTGCAGCGGCCGTGCGCGCAACGTGCATGCGGCTGCACGGCAGGTACGCGATCCTCGCGCTTCATACTGCTTCACACACGCTCGTCGCTGCTCGGACGGGGTCGCCGCTCATTGTCGGCGTCGGCAAGGGGCCTACGCCGGAGGACAAGGGATATTTCATCGCATCGGACATCCCCGCATTCTTGAAACATACGAAGACCGTGCAGTACCTCGATGATGGCGAGATGCTCGTGACGGACGGAAAGGGGATTATTTTTTCCGATATCACAACGGGCAACGAAAAACCGAAGCGCGAGATCGAGATTACGTGGTCTGTAGAGCAAGCAGAGAAAGGGGATTATGAGCACTACATGCTGAAGGAGATCATGGATCAAAAGGAGAGCGTTGCGAGAGCGGTGAACCAGGATGAAAAGCAGATTGAGGCACTGGCCAAGGCGATCCGCGATGCACGTGGAACATTCCTGGTCGGATGCGGGACTGCGGCAAAGGCCTGCATGGCGGCGGAATATTTCTTTTCCGTCATTGCCGAGCAGCACGTGAACTTCGCGACGGCCAGCGAATTCAAGCTCTACCACCACTTCCTCAAACCCGAGAGTCTCGTGATCGTCGTGAGCCAGAGTGGTGAGACCGCGGACGTGCTCGAGGCAATGCGTGTTGCGAAAATGAAAGGATCAAAAGTCCTTGCGATTACCAATGCCGAGGCGTCCACGATTGCACGCGAGGCCGATGACACGCTCCTTATTAATGCGGGGCCCGAGCGCGCGGTGGCATCAACGAAGGCACTTACCGGACAACTCGCGGTACTGCTCCTCATCGCATACGCACTCGCGGGCAAATTGAATGAAGGAAAGAAACTGCTCCTCGAAACATCCTCAATGATTAACGACATGTTGAACCCGCGCTACGTCGAGCGTATCAGGGATCTCGCAACCCGCATGAAGGATGAGGAGGATCTCTACATCATCGGAAAGAGCTGGAACTACCCGATGGCGCTCGAGAGCGCGATTAAGATCCAGGAGGTCAGCTACGTTCATGCGGAGGGATTCGCGGGCGGTGAGATGAAGCATGGCCCGATCGCGCTGATCGAGAAGGGAACGCCCTGCATCGCGCTCGTCGGCTGCGATGAAGTGATGACCGATATCATCACGAGCACGATCGAACTGAAATCCCGTGGCGCCTTCACGATCGGCGTTTCGCCGAAGGCCCACGCTGCATTCGACGAATGGATCCGCGTGCCCGATGCGGGAGCCGCGCAGCCGATCGTCAACATCATCCCGATTCAGGTGCTCGCCTATTTCTTGGCTGTGAAACGCGGAAAAAACCCGGATATGCCGAGGAACCTTGCGAAAAGTGTGACGGTGAAATAGCTTCTTCGTATGGCATCACCAAACTCACCAATGGGACCCTGCGAAAGAAGCTATCACGATTTTAATGCGCTTCAGGAAAAAATGGATCAAGCATGGTGGGCGGAGATCAACAAAGGCGCGATGCATGGAGAAGGAAAATACGAGGGGCAATATATGGCGTTTGTACGGGCAGACCAGGAAGTGAGGAGACTCCTCAACGGCGAGCTTACCTCGCCTTCGGGTCATCCGGCGGAAAGCCGTAATACTTGATCAGAAATTCCGCGATGTTGCGGAAGATCGGAGCGGCGGCCTGGGCGCCGTGCGTGATGTTTTTCAGGCGCGGGCGATCGAGCTTCACGAGCGCGATGAATTGCGGGTGCGCGACGGGCCCGTAGCCGATGAAGGATGCGATGGTGGAGCCCGTGCCGATTTCATATTTGCCGCCGGGGCCAGCGATCTGACTTGTTCCGGTTTTTCCTGCGATTAAATGCCCCTTCACTTTCGCAGATTTCGCGTAGCCCTGCTCCACGGAGCTCACGAGCATCGCCGTGATCGTCGCGGAACTTTCTGGCGTGATTACTTGATCGACGATGCGCGGCTCCAGCCGCTCCACGGTGCCATCGGGATGGACGATGGAGTCAACGATCGTCGGCCGCATCAGTTTGCCGCCGTTCGCGAGCGCGGCGAATGCCGTCGTCATCTGGAGGGGCGTCGCCGACACACCCTGTCCGAATGCGGCGGTGGCAAGCAGCGCGCGGCTCCAATCGCGCCACGGGAGCATCTCGCCCGGCAATTCATCCTCCAGTTCGATGCCCGAAATTCTGCCGAATCCGAATCGCTCGAGCATGCGGTGAAACAGTTTCGGTCCCAGTTTCGCGGAGACGCTCGTCATGCAGGTGTTGATGGAAAACTCTAAGCAGTTCGTCATCGTGACTTTGCCATAGTAAGAAAGGAGCGCGTTCTTGATCGTGAATTCATCCACCTGCACAGGTCCCGTATCATCGTAGATGTCGGTCGGCGTCACCTCGCCCTGATCGATTGCGATCGCCATGGTGACCGGCTTCATGACGGAACCCGGCTCATAGATTTCTTGAATCGTGCGATTCAAGTACGCACCGACGCCGATGCTGTTCTTGTAACGGAGCCACATGCTCTTCTGTCCGGTCGGGAAGATCTCCTGTCGGTTATTTTCGCCCAGGTAGTAGTAGTAGCGTGTCAGATCCTTAAGTTCATAGAGCTTTTCGATATCTTCGAGCGCTTTACGTGTTTTTTCACTGAGCGCGGTGCGACCCTCGGGAGAGAAGACATCGTTCACGTACGCCTTCACCACGCGCGCGTTCGTCTTCGGGTCGAAAATCTCGACGACAATTTGGCTTTCCCTGCCTGCGTCCAAGAAGATCGGCTCCTTGTTATAGACGAACGCGTAATTGTTGCTGTCGAAGAGGGGAGCATTCGCCATCGCAAGGATGCGCCCGGTAAAGGGATCCATGACGATCACCTGGCCGCTGTCAGCCTGGTAGTACTTCACGGCTGCCGCGAGGATCGTCTCCACCTCCTTCTGAATCGCGCGGTCGATCGTGAGCACCACCGTGTCGCCATCTTTCGGATCGATGATCGTCTGTTCCGCGGTGAGGATCTGGCGGCCCTGCGGATCGCTGACGGTGCTGATGAGCCCTTCCTGTCCCCGGAGCTGCGGATTGAACGTGCGTTCGATGCCGTACTGCGCCTCCCGATTCGTGTTTAAAAATCCGACGACATGCGAGGCGATCGTCGTGTCGGGGTAGAACCGCCAGTGCTCGGGAATCAGCGCGATGCTGCGAAGCGGGTACTGCATTTCCTGCGCTTCCTTGATGGTTGCAGCCTGCTTCTTCAATTCCTGCGTTTCTTTCAGCGATTTCAATTGCGCTTCCTTGATTCTGAGCGAGAGCGTCGGCGGCAGTCTGCGCATCACCGGCACGTAGCGAAGCGGCCGTGACTGGAGGAGGGTTCGGAGGACGACCGGATCCATCTCGAGCGGATCCGACAACGTGCGAGACGAAGCATCGATCGTGAACTGTGAAATTTCTTGGGGGTTCGCGTAGATCAAGTTTTCCTCTTCATAGACGATAATTCCCTGAATACCGAGATCCGTCACCGCCTTCATCTGTACTTTCGTCGCTCCGTATTTGAGCGGTACGAACGTGACGCGTTTCTCGGAAATCTTCTGCTCGATCAGGCGCGCAAAGAGACGCTTGGTCTCCGTGCGATCGGGGAGCCCGAGGAGTGTGACGGGCAGCGTTCCGCCTGCGATCGGCTCCAGGAGCGTTCCGCCCGATTGCACGCGCTTCATCTGCTCGATTGGATCGAAGGCCGGCGCATAGAACGGGATGAGTTCGCGGGGACAGGTTTCCTGTCCATTCGTACAGGCGTCGTGAAATTCCTGCGTGACGAGTATTTCCGCGAGAGTTTCGGCCACGAGCGTCGGGTTATCGGTGATCAGCGGATCGACGTAGACCAAATCGAGCGTCGTGTTTGTGGCGAGGATATTCAGCTCGCCCGTCTTGCTGTTGATGGAGAGAATTTCCCCGCGCTTTGCAGGGAGCCGTACGCCGCCGAAGTGCTGCGCCTGCGCCGCTTCGTTATACTCGGCCCCTCGCACGATCTGAAGCTCGATCAAACGCGCGATGATCGTGAGAAGAAAAAGGAGGAAGATGCCGTGGACGATCGTCATGCGTTTGAGGAGCGACCGCCGCTTCTGCGTTTCCGAAAATGTATTTGAAAGGCGGTGTCCCATGCCGGGGAAGGATACCGATCACGGCGCTTCGGCTCGAGCAAAAGGAGAGGAAAAGCTCATTCCTCCAAAGCGATTTCTGTGGTATAATGTTCGGATATGTCCGAGCCTCAATCCGACGGCATGAAGAAGCTCTTTGCAGGGGGAATCGCGGCGCTTCCCGGCGAAGAAATGTTGAAGGTGCTGCATGAACTCACGGTCGTGGTGGGAGCTTCGGATATTCACTTCTCGCCGCAGAAAAAAGACGTCCGCTTGGAATGCCGCGTGCACGGCGTGCTCCGCTCCGTGGGGCTCGTGCCGCATGCCGCGTACATCGATGTGCTCCGCCGCGTGAAGTTCCTCGCGAAACTCAAGCTCAACATCACGAATATTCCGCAGGATGGCCAGTACACGTTCGAGGCGTTATCACACATCATCAATATGCGTGTCGCATCGCTTCCTTCGCGCTTCGGCGAGGCGCTGACGCTCCGTCTGCTCGACCCTGCGCGCGGCATCATTCCGCTCGAAAAGCTCGGTTTTCCCGATGAGATCCGCACGGAGCTTGCGAAGCTCGTCGAGATTCCGAATGGACTCGTGCTCGTCACGGGCCCGACGGGTTCTGGGAAAACGACGACACTGTACGCGCTGCTCGCAACGATCGTCGGCAAGGAACGGAACATCATCACACTGGAGGATCCGGTCGAGTACGAATTAGTCGGCATCACGCAGAGCCAGATCGATCCCGATCATGACTACGCGTTTGCGAACGGTCTTCGCGCCGCGCTCCGTCACGATCCCGACGTGATCCTCGTCGGAGAAATTCGCGACCAGGAAACGGCGCAAACCGCGATCAACGCGGCGCTCACCGGTCACTTGGTGCTCTCCACGCTCCACACGAATTCCGCGATCGAGGCCATCCCTCGTCTCCTCTCGATGGGCGTCAGTCCCTACACGTTTGCCCCCGCGATCCGTGCGGTGCTCTCGCAGCGCCTCGTTCGAACGCTCGCGTCAACATGCCGCAAAGAGGGTGCGACGTGCGATCCTGCCGCTCATGAGTCGTACGACGGGCAGATGGCTCTGCCCGAATTGCTGCTCGTGACGCCTGCCATGCGCGAGCTCATCCTGAATTTAGAGCAAGGGCCGGCGCTCGAGGCCCAGGCGAAGAAAGAGCACTACGTTCCGATGGGGGAGTGGGGCAAGAGGTTTGTCGCAGAACGCAGAACGACGAAGGAGGAAGTAGCGCGCGTGACCGAGTAATCCGTTTATTCGAGGCACCTTGCGCGTAGGCTCGCTCTATCCATACCATAGAGGGCCTTTCCCATGCTCTTCACGTCCCGTCATCGGCGCGGCGCCTATCCGCTCGCAGAGTCGAGCGTTCGCTGGGCGCTCATTCTCCGTATTGCGGCCTCGGTCGCGGCACTCATTCTCCTCTATATTCTCGCGAAGACGGTGCTCGCGTACTTCGGCGTGGGGAACGACATTCGGCGTCTCGCAGTCACGCTGAACGTCGAGGGGCGGGGGACGGTGAACGTCTACCTGGAGGGAGGCGAACTGCAGCGCGCGCAGGACGGCATGAAGCTGTATGCGGGCGATCGCGTGACGACGGGTTCCAGCACGCACGCGACCCTCAGTTTCTTCGATGGTTCCGTCGCGCGGCTCGATCAACAGGTCGATCTGACGATTGAGGAGAGCGCGCTTGGGACGAAACGTTCCGAGCTCTCACTGGAGCTTCGGCAGGGAGCGCTCTGGATTGCGACGCCGACCTATTCCGTGTCGACGGGCGAGATTCTCCGCGTTGTCGCAACACCCGTTCTGACGTACACCCTTCCCGCGGAAACCGAAGCGGTCCTCACGCCTTTGAGCGCCGTCGTGTACTCGGCCGCGGGCCCCGGCGTGAAGGTCGCATTTGCAAGCGTCGATCGCGAGCCGATGACCATTGGCGAGGGACAGAGATTCCAACTTCCTTCTGCGACCGAGATCGGAGCCGACATGTACATCTATCGGTCGCCGCTGAATCCTCTAGATGTGCGAACGACGTTCGTGGAGGAGAGTCGCGTGCGTCACGCCGCGATTGCGAGGGCGGCATCGGTTCCTGCCCCCCCTCATGTGGGCAGCGGAGTGACGGTTGGGTTTCTTGTGATTGCGTCTCCCGCAACGAATGCGGTTCTCAATGCGGGAACGGTGAAAGTCGCGGGCAGCTACGGCGATTCTGTCGCGAAGGTTCGTGTGAATGAATATGATGCCGTGTTGACGCCGGAGACGAAAACCTTCGCACAGGAACTTGCATTGCCCGCAGGGGACAGTGAGTTTGAGATTCGGATCGCGGCGCTGAATACCGCGGGCGAAGTGCTGGAGGAGTCGCGAAGAACCGTGACGCGCCAGATCAAACCCCCCGCTGCACCGACGATCACGTCGCCCGCGAAACAGGGCGAGACGTACCGAACGCAGAAGCAGGAATTTGTGATCCGCGGCGGATCGCCCGCGAATGCGGTCGGCATCATGGTGAACGATTACCGTCTCCAGCTCTTTGCGCCGAGCAAGGGGGAGTTCAGCTATCTGGCGAGCGTGCGCCTCGGCAATTTGAAGGACGGATCGAACACGTTCGCGGTCGTCGCGATTGATGCGGCGGGCAACAAGAGCGAAGCCGCAACGATCACGATTCTCTTGGAGGGCGGGGCGGAGGGTGTCGTTGCAGGAGCATCAGCCTCTGCATCGAGTAAGCCAGCAACTCCCGCGGAACTTCCAAACAATGATCCGCTGAAACCGGGGACACTTACGGTCACGGGGCCGACCGCGGGAACAGCACACACGGCGACGGGCAGCGAATTTTTGATCGAAGGCTTGACGCCATCGGACACCGCGTCCGTGTGGGTGAATGATTACCAACTGCAGCTCTACGCGCCGGGCAAAACATTCTGGAACTACATCGCGAGCGTCGCATTGAAGACGCTCAAGACAGGGAAGAATGTTTACACGATCGTCACCCGAAACAGCGATGGCAAGATCCTCGATCGTCTGGAGTACACGGTGACGTACGACCCGTAGGGCTAGGGCTAGGGTTAGGGCTAGGGCTAGGGCACGGAGCCGATCATTGAAATTTTATTTGTAATCGTCCAAGAGTTTCTTGAAAGTTCTTTGGAAGCTCCGCGATGACTTCGTGTTCCTTTTGATCAGTTGGCGAAATGAACCGTAACTTCCACGAGTGCAGGCAGAGACCCGAAATTGCGAACTCCTCGGTCAGGCGTTCGCTCAGGGAATTTCTATACGTGTCATCACCGAGAACGGGATGACCGATGCTCAGCAAGTGAACGCGAATTTGGTGCGTGCGACCAGTGTGCAGATCACATTCGAGTAATACCGCGTGATCGGCAGTTGCCACCGTTCGATATGTTGTCTGTGCATCACGCGCATCGCCGAGACTGCTGACACCCATCTTCGTGCGGTTGTGCTGGCTGCGTCCGATCGATGCGTCAATTGTTGCCGTTGGATGAGCGGGGGTCCCCGCAACGAGTGCGAGATACGTTTTTTTCACCGTGCGTGTTTCAAATTGTTTTTGGAGCATCATGTGCGCCTCCGGATTTTTTGCAATCAGCAGGCAGCCCGTTGTTCCTTTGTCCAAGCGGTGAACGAGCGTTGAATCTTCTGAGAAGGGGAGTCTTCGTTGCCTAAAAAGATATGCGATGCCATGCAGAATCGTCGGTTCATCACCCGTCCCCGCACCCGGATGCACGGCGTATCCCGCAGGTTTATTGATGACGAAGCACATGTCATCCTCATAGAGCATCGGAAGTTCCAGATCCTTCGGAGCAAATGATGCATCGGTCGTTAGCGCCTCTTCTTCCGTCAGCCTCACCTGATCGCCTTCCTGCAATCGCTCGGAAGGTTTCGATACTTTTTCGTTATTCAAAAAAACTCTGCCATCCTCAATCGCCTTCTGCGCTTTGGCGCGGCTGAGCATCCGGCCGCCGGAGGCTAGGAAGCTATCGAGCCGATCCGGGAGTGAGACAATCCATTCGGACATAGCGGGAGTATAGACGAAGGGCTCGTGTGCTATAGTGTTTTCAATGGATGCAAATGAACTTCTTACGCGCGCAGTTGAAGAGGCAGTTCCCAGAAAGTTAGCGGAGGAAAAATTGAAGTCGGGGAAACCTCTTCGTGTGTATTTTGGAATCGATCCAACTGGCACAAAACTCCATTTGGGACATTCTGTTCCTCTGCGCAAACTCCGTGCTTTTCAGAAAGCGGGACATGAAGTGATTTTCCTCATCGGTAGTTTTACCGCGATGATCGGTGATCCAACGGGTAGAGATAAGCAACGAGAGCCTCTAACGCGCGAGCAAGTACTGAAAAATTTTGAAACGTACAAGCAGCAGGCGGCACTCGTTCTTGATTTCGACAACGTCGAAGTCGTTTACAATCATCAATGGTTGGAAAAACTTTCAGGCATAGAAATATTTAATATCGCGAGTCATTTCAGCGTCCAGCAAATGCTGCAGCGAAACATGTTTCGAGAGCGTTTGAAACGGAATGAAGATTTGAATCCTACGGAATTCATCTACCCGTTGTTGCAAGGATATGACTCCGTCGTGCTTGATGTAGACTGTGAGATTGGTGGCAATGATCAATTGTTTAACATGCTCTGCGGTCGCAAGCTTCAGAAAGCGTATGGGAAGCGAGAGAAGTTCGTCATCACGACGAAATTAATCGAGGGCACGGACGGCCGCAAGATGGGCAAAACCTACGACAACTGCATTTTCTTGGAGGATGAAGCCAATGATATGTACGGCAAAGTACTTTCGATCAAGGATGAACTGATTGCAACCTACATGGAGTGCTGCACGGATGTGCCGATGACGGAAGTGAAACAGGCAGAGAAAGATCTGAAGAAGGGCTCTGTGAACCCAAAAGATCTAAAGATGCGTCTGGCGCGCGAGATCGTGACGCAGTACCACAGCGCAGGAGCAGCCACGGATGCTGAGACTGAGTTTCAAAAGGTCCACAAGGATAAGGGGATTCCGGACACTATGCCGGAAGTAAAAGTAAAGAAGGGGACGCTGATTATCGATGTTATTGCGCA
>CAZUFJ010000048.1:0-3301 GCA_964619805.1 uncultured Candidatus Peribacteria bacterium
CCTAGAGGAAGCCAAAAGAGTGGATTCCTCGGGGGATCTTTCTGCACCGCTTTCGGGTATCCCCTACTTCGCGAAAGACGTCTTCTGCGAGAAGGGAATCGAGACGACCGCATGCTCGAATATCCTTCGATCCCCCACTGCGTCCGCCTCCGGCGGACGAGGGGCAGGCAAGGATTATCGGCCGCCGTTTGATTCCACAACGACGAAGCGGCTGCGCGCCGCGGGCGCGATCAGCATGGGCAAGACGAACACCGATGAATTCACGATGGGCGGCTCCACAGAGACATCCTGCTACGGCGTGACGAAGAACCCCTGGGATACGAGTCGCGTCGCCGGGGGCTCCTCCGGAGGCTCCGCGGCGGCCGTCGCCGCGGATGAGTGTCTGTTTGCGCTCGGAACCGATACAGGGGGCTCCATACGGCAACCGGCGGCATTTTGTGGCATTTCGGGGCTACGGGTGACGTATGGCCGCACAAGTCGCTATGGCGCAATGAGCATGGCGAGCTCGCTCGATACGACGGGGCCGCTTGGGAAATCCGTCGCCGACATCGCACTGATCCTGAGAGCGATCGCAGGCAAAGACCCACTCGATGGCACAACGGCCGACGTTCCAGTCCCCGACTACTCAGCCGCACTCACGGGTAACGTGAAGGGACTGACGATTGGAATCCCGAAGGAATATTTTTTGCCGGGCATGAATGCCGAGGTCGAGAGTGCAGTACGTGAATCTATAAAAACTTTAGAAAATCTTGGAGCGAAGACAAAACAAATTTCATTGCCGCACACCGAATTTGCGACGCCGACGTACTACGTGATCTGTCCGTCCGAGGTGAGCAGCAACATGGCACGCTACGACGGCATCCGTTACGGACACTCGGTGAAGGACCCGAAGAACTTGCTCGATTATTACGAGCGTGTCCGCACAGAAGGATTCGGGAAAGAAGTGAAGCGCCGCATCATGATCGGAACGTACGCACTCAGCGCCGGATACTACGATGCGTACTACCGCCAAGCGCAGAGAGTTCGCACATTGATCCGCCGTGACTTCGATGAGGCGTTTCAATCCGTTGACGTGATCCTGAGCCCCGTGACGCCGACACCGGCTTTCAAGATCGGCGCGCACGAGGGCGATCCTGTCTCGATGTACCTCGAGGATATTTTCCTCTGCGCGCAGGTAATGGCGGGCATCCCCGCGCTCTCGGTGCCGTGCGGCGCGACGCGCGAGGGCCTCCCGATCGGACTCCAAATCATGGGCAAGCAGTTCGCTGAGGCAACCGTGCTCCGCGTCGGTGACGCGTTTGAGCACGCGACGCAGTGGCATACGAGGAAACCGAAGCTGTGATGGCGTGGAAACAACACACGTTTCGGCTCTGCCTCCTTTTTCTTTTTATCGCAGCGGCAGGGAAAGGGCTCATGGAGCTGGGGAGGATCATCGCACTCGAAGCGCAGGGCCCTCTGGATGCGGACAGCGCCATTTATTTTACGATCGGCAGAACCATGCTGAACGGGTTTACGCTCTACAAGGATTTCTTTGATGTGCAGCCGCCTGGTATTTACCTCCTCACAGCTGCATCGCTTCTTGTGACAAACGACGAGCGACTCGCAACCGGATTCGTCGTGTTCATTATCACGGCTTTGCCGATCCTGTTTGCATGGTTCGCGCTCAGAGAATCGCGTTCCTCCAACTGGTACTTCAGAGTAGTCCTGACGCTCTTTGCACTCACGCTCGGCATCCTCCTCACCCTGTACTTGGAAGAGCGAGCGCCCACGGTGGAAACGCAGCTCTTCGGAAGTTTTTTTGGCATTCTTTTCGTGATCACTGTGATCAGGTATCCGGATCGTTTTGATTGGAAGCGAAGTGTCCTGGGAAGTCTCTTGCTCCTTGGCTCGATCGGTATGAAAGAGCCCTTCCTGCTGACGAACCTGGCGGCCGCCCTGTTGCTTGCACGGAACAAGCGGCATTTTTTCCACGCATTCCTTTTGCCGCTCATGATCGGAGGCATCCTGGGCAGTCTCATGTTGCTCCGGATGGGGATCCTCATCCCGTATGTCACGACGCTCGACACAACATTCTTCTCTCGCAGTGTAAGCAGCACACGTCTCTTCGGTCCGATCATCCTCCGACCATTCGCAACATCGATGCTCTTTCGAAACCTGTCATCCATGTATGTCGCAGGTCCGTTTCTGGTCTATCCACTATGGTTCCTGTGGAGCCGCGCCCAAGCATTTCGTGCGGGAGCAAACGTCAATCTGCGGCGCCTGTCAGCAACCGCCATTCTTGTTCTTGCATTCGGCTCCGGGGCGCTGCTCATGGACTCTCTCTACCATGGTATTCTCATGCCTTTCGCAGAGCGGAACGGCATCGCTCTTGCTGATCCGTTCCTGCTGCGACATACCGTCATCAAGAGTGTCTTGGCGGTGATCCTCTTCGTTCCTTCTGCACACTGGCTCTACCGTCGAACCATGCTCCGGTGGCTCGCTCTGTCACTCAGCGCACTCGCTCTGACTTCGTTGGCGGTTGGCTCTTCCGTGTATTCGGGCAATCACTTTACGTTTGCCGTTCCCGTGTATGCGGCGGTCATCCTGCTCTTTTTGCGAGAGGCCGCGCAGCACGGAAAGCTGACGCCTGCATTTCTGGTCGGAGGCGCTTTGACGCTGCTCGCTATTTTCTCTTTCAGTCCCAATCCGGATCACTTGTCTTATTTGTTCCGACACAAAGAGCGATTTACGTATGCCGCACAAAAGGAGCCGATCGAGCGTGTCGACCAACTGATGGAGAGCTGCGGATGGAAACAGTACTACAACGAAGCATTGCAGGAACTGGCAATGGCGAAGCATAGTCCTTTCGGCCCGCTGGTGACGCGCTATGACTATTTGTCCATGCAGCACCCTCTGCACATCAAGACTGCAGAAAATATTACAAATAATACCCAGCTTATCGTTGCCACTGAACAGTACGAAGACCCCGATCCAAGACCGATAGATAATCTCGTCGTCAGGAGGCTCCGCGTTCTTATTCCCAAGTCCTTCACGAAAGAACCTCCCCCTTGCGCCGCTCCGTTCGTCCCGATCGACGGGGTCACTCTGTGGTTTAGGAAGGATCCCCCTGCCGAAGGAATCCTGATGCCACAGAATGCGTGTTGAGTAATGGCGGAGCTGACGGGACTCGAACCCGCGACCTCTTCCGTGACAGGGTAGCGCTCTAACCAGCTGAGGTACAGCTCCACGTATGTGGCAATCGATGATGACAAGGTTCTAACCATCCCGCATGCGCGGGATACAGCTCCACGTATGTGGCAAT
>CAZUFJ010000049.1:0-7749 GCA_964619805.1 uncultured Candidatus Peribacteria bacterium
TCACAACCGGAAACGTGCGATCGCAGGAGGAGGTGATTCTTCTTCGAACACTCTTCTTCTCGCTCAAACCCACAGGGTGGAAGGACACGGCGCTCGACGGCAAGCACTTCCGCGCCGCAACCGTGACGGTCGATCAGATCACGAACATCCCGGTCGTCCAAATTCTGTTCGATGCGGAGGGGGGCGAGCTCTTCCAGGAACTCACGAAGCGCAATGTCGGAAAACGGATCGCGATCTTCGTTGGAGGCCAGTTAGTTTCCGCACCGGAAGTCAAGGAGGAAATCAGCGGCGGCACGGCGCAGATCACGGGCAGCAAGACCTTTGAGGAGGCGAGCAGCCTCGCCCAAGATTTGAATACCGGCGCAATTCCCGCGCCGATCCACCTGGTCGGCCAGTACACGGTGGAGCCGACGCTCGGCGCAAGCGCGCTTCGCACCTCACTGCTCGCAGCGCTGCTCGGCACGATCCTCCTCATGATCTACATGGCCCTCGTGTACCGTCTGCTCGGGCTCGTCGCAAACGTCGCGCTCCTCATCTATGCCGCGCTCTTCTTTGTCCTCCTGCGCCTGCCGCTCTTCCTGTTTTCCAACAACTATATCGTACTCACGCTCGCGGGCATGGCCGGCATCATCCTCTCGATGGGTATGGCGGTGGATGCGAATGTGCTCGTGTTCGAGCGCATGAAGGAAGAGCTGCGCAAAGGAAAATTAGTGAAGACCGCGGTGGAAACGAGCTTCATCCACGCGTGGCCCGCAATTCGCGACGGCAACGTGTCAACGATGATCACATGCGTCATCCTCTTCATGATCGGCACCTCCATTGTCCGCGGCTTTGCGATCACGCTCGGCATCGGCGTGTTTCTGTCGATGTTCACGGCGATCACGGTGACGCGCTGGATACTGCGACGCATCGCGGTGACGGAGCTCGCGAACCGCCCAGAGCTCTTCTACAGGCGCAAGATCGTCCCGGTTCCGCAACAATAAATCCCATGGAGGATATCATCCGCATCTCTGTCCTCGAGCTCTGGACGCATATCGGCGTGCCAGAGGAAGAACGATCGGTTCCGCAGCGGATTCTGATTTCCGTCGAGCTCGCGCTCTCGACGAAGTCCGCTGCGAAGCGGGACAGCGTCAGCATTGATTACGCAACGGTCGCGGAAGATCTCCGGAATCTCGCGCGGGAAGAACGACGAACAATCGAACGGCTGGCCGAGGATGCCGCCGCTGTGATCCTCAAAAAATACCGGCCGAAGAGCGTGAGCGTGACCGTGCACAAATTTGCGTTGCCGGGTGCGAAGGAGGTGACGCTGACGATTACGAGACCCTAAGCATGACAAACGCTTGCATCGGCATTGGCTCGAACATTCATCCTGAAGAAAATCTGCGGGAAGCGGCGCGGCGCCTTCGCGCACGGTGGCCGGGCATCCGTTTCTCATCGGTGTATGCATCCCCCGCTGCCGAAGTCGAGGATCAGCCGGATTTTCTGAACGCCGTCGCACGCATCGAGACAACAGAAACTCCGGATAATATTACAGAATATCTGCGCACGATTGAACAGGAACGTAAAAAAAAACCCCCGTATCGGTTCGGCCCGCGGACGATTGATCTGGATCTGCTGCTCTATGGTGATGAAGTGAAGGATTCGGAAACACTGACGCTGCCGCATCCACGGATGTCGAAGCGTCGTTTCGTGCTGCTGCCGCTCACGGAGCTTGTCGACCCAGACACACAGCATCCAACACTGCGAAAATCCTGGAAAGCATTGCTCGCAGCGACAGAGGACCAGGTATGTGAGCGGGTGGCCCTCGCATTGTAGGCAGGAAGAACAAGAAATTGTAGGGCGGAACGTTTCTGCCCTACAATTTCTTTTTCTTCCTGCCCCCGCTACGCTCTCCCCCTTATGGACGCCCTCATCCGACAATTGCTCGAGTCCCTCGGCGAGGACCCCGATCGCCCGGGGCTTCGCGGGACACCCAAGCGCGTGAAAGAAGCGTATGAATTTCTGACATCGGGCTACGGAGGAAATCTAAAGAAGATCGTGAACGGCGCGCTCTATCCGGCGGATACCGACGGCATGGTCATCGTGAAGGACATCGAGTTCTTCAGCCTCTGCGAGCACCATCTGCTTCCCTTCTTCGGGAAAATTCATGTCGGATACATCCCCAATGAGAACGTCGTGGGACTCAGCAAAATTCCGCGCATCGTGGATATGTTTTCACGCAGGCTCCAGGTGCAGGAGCGCATGGGTCAGCAAATCTGCGACGCGCTGGAAGAAATTTTGACACCCAAAGGCATCGGCGTCGTCTGCGAGGCAAACCACCTCTGCATGATGATGCGCGGCGTCGAGAAACAGCACAGCAGCGCTGTGACGAGCCATGTGATGGGAACGTTTAAAGCCGATGCACGCACACGGCAGGAATTCCTGGAACTCATAAAAGATGAGAGATTGGGAGGCGATTATTTCCGTTCGTAATCAATGAACGTAAACGGAACCGCGTGCTTCGCATCCGCCAGATGCTCCTCGCGTTTCACTTCACGCCATTGCGACGGATCAATTGCGGGAAAAAATGCATCACCTTCGTGCGTGCCGTGCACGCGTGTGAGATAAATCTTATCCGCCGCTTCCATCGCCTCGCTGTAGATCTGGCCTCCGCCGATCACGAACACTTCCTCGGCATCAGCCTCCGCAAGCGATATGGCGGAATCAAGCGACGAGGCAACCTCGTATCCGGCATGCCCTGTAGGCAGAACATTGGCCCGTGTCACGACGATATTCCTGCGATCGGGTAACACCCTTCCAATTGCGTCAAACGTCTTCCTTCCCATGATGACGGGCTTGCCCTTCGTGAGCGCACGGAAACGCTTCTGATCATCGGGCAGGCTCCAGGGAATAGCACCGTTGTTGCCGATGACATTGCCTTTGTCTGCCGCAACGATGAGTGAAAGTATCATTGGAATCGGTGAAGAATTACGAAGTACGACGCAGCAAAACGGCAACATACTATCCTAATTCTTGATTCGTAATTCCTAATTCTCATACAGCAATCGGCGCTTTGATTGCGGGATGCGATTCGTAATTCAAAATCTGGATGTCTTTGAATTTGAAATCAAAGATAGATACTACATTCGGATTCAGCCGGAGTGTCGGAAGCTCCATGGGTTCGCGCGTGAGTTGCTGCCGCGCTTGCTCCAGATGATTCACGTAGAGATGCAGATCACCGAACGTGTGGACGAAATCGCCGACCTTGAGGCCGCAAACCTGTGCGATGATGTGCGTGAGCAGCGCGTAGGAGGCGATATTGAACGGCACGCCGAGGAATGCATCGGCGCTGCGCTGATAGAGTTGGCAGCTTAATTTCCCATCCGCGACATAGAACTGAAACAAGCAGTGGCAGGGTGCGAGCGCCATGCGCGGCAGATCGGCCACATTCCATGCCGAGACGATCAAGCGGCGCGAGTTCGGGTTCGTTTTAATTTGCTCAATGACTTGAGCGATTTGATCCACCGTCTTGCCGTCGGGTGTCCTCCAGCTCCTCCATTGATGACCATAGACGGGGCCCAGGTTCCCCTCTTTATCCGCCCACTCATCCCAAATCGTCACCTTGTTTTCCTGCAGGTACTTCACGTTGGTATCGCCCTGCAAAAACCACAGAAGCTCGTGGACGATCGCACGCGTGTAGAGCTTCTTCGTCGTCATAAGCGGAAATCCCGCACTGAGATCAAATCGCATCTGGTAGCCGAACACCGAGAGCGTGCCCGTCCCTGTACGATCATCCTTCTTCGTTCCGTGGCTCTGAATATGCCGGAGAAGATCCAAGTATTGGCGCATGGGACGAGTAGCCTACCATGCTTCAAGAAATCGCCATCGTTTTCTTTGGGGTCACAGCGTTTTTCTTGGCTGATTCCGCAGTTGTTACAAGCCCTGCGTAGCGCCACGCCATCTCGAAGATCTGGCGCTGCGTTTCGGCTACCTCTTTGCTCTCCATGATGACGCCGAAGATTTCTTTCTCGGAGCCGAACGAGACGATGGCGACTTTCTGGTCGTAGATTTTGATCTCGTTCTTGAAATCAAATTCCGCAGCAGACACAAGACGGATCTCTCGCAGCTTCTCGTGATCTTCACCTTGGACTCTGCGACCCGTCGCATCATCGGGCGCGATACCGCGCAGGTGAATGCCGTGCTTCACGCGCTCCGCGACGTACTCTTCGTCATACTGCAGCCACTGACGCCGGACCACTGCGGAATTCGCGAAGTTGAGGATCTCCGTCTGCGCGGTGAGGCTATCCTCATAGACGTGACGCGCGCCTTCCCACCCTTCGAAGAAGCGAACACGGGGCTTGCGGTACTTCGAACCCTGGAGCGATCGAAGCTCCGGGAGCGCACGATCCAGCGCCTCTGCGTTCTTCTTCGCCTCGAGCGCGATATATTCCGGCGCAACCGGTGCATACCATTTCGCGCGGATCTTTCGCACTTTCGTGAAGAGGCCCTTCTGCACCAATGTTTCGAGCGTCGTGTAGGCGGTGATCCGGTTGATGCCGGTCTTCTTGGCGTAGTCCGAGGCGGGGGCCGTGCCGAACTGAAGCCCCGCGAGGAACAGCTCCGCCTCCTTTCCCGTAAGCCCGGTCGCCTCCAAAATGTGAATGAGATCTTTAGCCATGAAAAGAGGAGAAAATAGGACTTACACCACCGCACCCATACTGCAGCAATGTGTAATGAATGACAACAATATAAGGAGAAGTGCGAGGAATTTCCGAAAGGATGGTATTCAATTTTTAGCTTTATGAAGCCAAATGCAAGGAAACTTGTCGTGTTGTAAAAAAGAGGAACAGAGTTATTTTCTTGAACGAACTCCGCGTTGCCGCGCAGGGGCGCGAACCGTAGAAGCCTTGCAGTGTTCTCTTCTCCCTTCCCTCTTTTTTTCCCTCCTTCTCTATGCCGACTCTCGTTCCCACGATGAAGGAATCGATCCTCAGCAAGGTCATGCACGATGGAAAGGATTTGGCATTCACCCCCGCGATGGAAACGGCGCAGGATGTCCTCGCATTCGCGGAGAAGTACAGGGCGACGATCGCGGACTTCACGTTCGTCGATGTGCCGGGCACCCTGCAGCACACGAGCAAGCCGATCCACGAGCTCGAGGGCGTGTTCGAGGGCGGCGCGGGCTTCGATGGCAGCAGCATCCGCGGCTTCCGGCAGATCGAGGAGAGCGACATGCTCCTGATCCCGGATCCTGCGAGCGCGTTCCTTGACACATTCTCGGCGGAGCCGACCGTCAGCCTCCTCTGTGATGTGCAAGATCCGATCTCGGGCGAGCTCTACGATGCGAGCCCACGGACAATCGCCAAGCGCGCGATTGCCTACCTGGAGGAGAGCAAGATCGCCGACGCCGCATTCTTCGGTCCCGAGGCCGAGTTCTTCATCTTCGATTCCGTTCGATGCGGTCAATCGGCCAAGGGTGCGTTCTACGAAGTGGATTCCAACGAAGCGATTTGGAACACAGGCAAAGAAGAGGAAGGGGGAAACTTGGGGTACAAGATCCGCCACAAGGAAGGATATTTCCCAAGTAGCCCGACGGACACGCAGCAGTCGATCCGCGCCGCGATGGTGCGCGAGATGGAGAAAGCCGGCATCGAAATCGAGACGTTCCACCACGAAGTCGCAACCGCGGGACAGGCGGAGATCGACATGAAACGCGATCACATGGTGAAGATGGCCGATCACTTGACGCGCTATAAGTACATTGTTCGCAACGTCGCGAACAGGTTTGGCAAGGTGGCGACGTTCATGCCGAAGCCGATCTTTGGTGACAACGGATCCGGCATGCACGTCCACCAGAGCCTCTGGCAAGACGGCAAGCCGCTCTTTGCAGGACAGGAATACGCGGGCCTCAGCACGATGGCCCTGCATTACCTTGGCGGGCTCCTGAAGCATGCACGTGCGCTCGCCGCGATCTGCAACCCGACGACGAACAGCTACAAGCGCTTGGTGCCTGGCTTCGAGGCGCCGGTCAACCTGATCTACTCGGCACGCAACCGCTCGGCTGCAATCCGGATCCCGATGTACTCCGAGAATCCGCAGGCCAAGCGCGTGGAGTTTCGCATGCCGGATCCCGCTGCGAACCCCTACCTCGCCTTCGCCGCGATGTTACTCGCGGGATTGGATGGCATCAAGAACGGTATCGATCCGGGAAAGCACACGGATGTGAACCTGTACAAAATGGAACCCGAGGCGCTTGCGAAGATCCCGCATGCGCCGGGGAACCTCGACGAAGCGATCGATGCGCTGGAGACCGACCACGAATTTCTGACGAAGCCCGGCGTCTTCTCCGAGTCTTTCCTCCAAGCCTACATCGAGCAGAAACGGGGCGAAGCGGCGGACGAAGCGATCCGTCCGACTTCGAACGAATTCCACAAGTACTTCGACGTTTAGTCTGTTCGACGTTTCTTCCTGTTCTCCCCTTTCTTTCTTTTCTGCCTTCTTTTCCCCTCCCCTCCCTCCCATGGAACTCACTCTCGATACCCTCAAGGTTTCCCTCGATACCGTCTGGGTCCTCGCTACGGCATTCCTGGTGTTCTTCATGAACGCGGGCTTCGCCCTGGTCGAATCCGGACTCTGCCGAGCGAAGAACTGCGTCAACATTCTCGCAAAGAACTACGTCGTCTTCGCGGTCTCTACGATTGCGTTCTTCTGCGTGGGCTTCGGCCTCATGTTCGGCAACGGCAACCCGTTCATCGGACTCACGGGGTTCCTGCCGTCGCTGATCAACGGATCAGCTTCCTTCACCTCGCTTGAGTGGACCACGGTACCGATGGCGGCCAAGTTCTTCTTCCAGCTTGTGTTCGCGGGAACTGCCGCAACGATTGTCTCGGGAGCGGTCGCGGAGCGGATCAAATTCTCCTCCTTCATCGTCTTCTCGTTCATCTTGACAGCTCTCCTCTACCCCATCGCAGGGCACTGGATCTGGGGAGGAGGGTTCCTCTCGACACTCGGGTTCCATGACTTCGCCGGCTCCACGGTCGTCCACTCTATCGGCGGCTGGGCGGCACTGACGGGCGCGATCGTGCTCGGCCCCCGCATCGGCAAATTCGGGAAGAGTGGAACAGCGACGATCCGCGCGCACAGCATGACCAGCGCGACGCTCGGTGGTCTCATCCTCTGGCTCGGCTGGTTCGGCTTTAACCCAGGGAGCACGATGGCCGCGGATGGCCGCGCGATCGCGCACATCGCACTGACAACAAACCTTGCTGCGGCAGCAGGAACGCTCACGGCTCTGCTCACATCCTGGAAGCTCCAGAAGAAACCAGATCTCGGCATGATCATCAACGGCACTCTCGCGGGTCTCGTCGCAATCACGGCGGGCACCGATGGTGTCTCGATGCTCGGTGCCCTCGCCATCGGCGGCATCGCCGGCGTCCTCGCAGTGCTCGCAGTGTTCGGCTTTGAGCGCTTGAAGATCGACGATCCCGTCGGCGCGCTCTCGGTCCACCTCGTGAACGGTATGTGGGGAACCTTGGCCTACGGAATCTTCGCGACGAGCGCGGGCTCCATCGGAACGGCGGATGGTCTCCTCTACGGAGGCGGCTCAGCGCTCCTCGTGATACAGGCTCAGGGCGTGCTTGCCGTTGGCGCCTTCACGACCGTGGCCTCGCTCGTTGCCTGGCTCGCGATCAAGGCGATCATCGGCATGCGCGTCTCGCCTGCAGAAGAGTTGGAAGGCTTGGATATCGGCGAACACGGGATGCCGGCGTA
>CAZUFJ010000050.1:0-6524 GCA_964619805.1 uncultured Candidatus Peribacteria bacterium
ACAAAATTGCCGCTCTTCTGCCTCGGCCCCGAGGAAGATCTCGTCTTTGATTTTTCTAATTTCGAAGTGTCGCGCACCGAAACGATTCGCATTCCGGTCCTGCAGCCGACGCTCGTGAAGCTGAATATTCCAATGCCGCCGGGTGAGGGGGGATCGCTCGGGGATCTTGCGAAATTAACGTTACCGGTCTTTCCGCAAATTCCGAGCATCGCAGCGGAAATCATCGCAGCTCCGCTGCCGAATGTTGCGTTTGTCGGGACGCTGCCGAACCTCAAGCTTCCGAAGGCAGCGGATGTGAATGCCGCAAAAAAAACGATTGCCGATGCGAAGGTTGTTGTCGAAGGGATGAACAAGCGCTACAAGCAATTCTGGGATGCTGTGCGGCGGTTCGACGCATCGTGGATGAAGGAAGAGGGTACGACACAACTTCCACAGTGCACTACCGATGAAGGAGAACAAAAAGGTACTGCGAAGAACGGCCGCGACTGCTGCGGCTGGGGGCAGGAAAACTGCGCGCTCGTCGAGATGGATTTGATCGAGCAGCTGACGCGCATCGGCGCGCGCCCCGCAGTGCTCCTCACGGAGGATTTTCAGTCTGTGGGAGAGGAGCGCTTTCCACCGATCTGCGATACAACAGACGAAGTTTGCCAGACGCTCAACCCCGAACGACGTATGCAGAGGAGCGGGTGGCAGATCCTGCTTCCGGATCGCGATACGTCCGCAGAAGAAGCGCTCCTCCGAAGGCTGCGCGCGCTCGTCCGTGAAGCGACCATCAATCGCGCCGATGGCAGTATTCAGAAGCTCATCCCCTATGCCGCACCGCCGCACGCGCTCTACCCTGTCTTCTCTGTTCCGGAATCGTTCGAGCTGATTCCAAAACCGCCATCCAAATCCCCATGAGTGTTATGCAAAAACATTTCCTCATTCTCTCCGCTCTCCTCATGGTCCTCCTTCCGAGGTTCGTTGCCGCAGAGGGCTTTGCTTCGGATAGATGCATGGATGATATCGAGAACGCACTCAGCAGCGAACAGCGGATTTATCGCACGATCCTTTTTGGATTGACGCATGCGGAAGAAGCGCCTCTCGGCGAAACGCGCTACGACAACACGAGACGCGGCTGGATAAAAATGGAGAAGAACGTGTGGGTTTCCTACGCTGAAAAAGGGACGGATCTGAAGCGCACTGATAAGGAGATGGACGCGCAGGCGGAGGGTGATTCATTCTCTCCTTCGCCGTTCCGCCGCGGCATCTTCGCAATGAGCGGAGCGCTCACATCCGAAATCGTGCCCGACCTGACCCAGAGCGCGCGGGCGCTCAAGTGTAGAATCGCCGCGGTGTGCGAAGTGGCAGGCTTGACGTTCAAGCAGAGCGGCCTCGATCCGTGGAAAACGTTTACCGTGCAGCCACCGGGCTGCATGGAATTCAAGGACATGCAGCCGCTCTTCGCGTGCCAGTTGGGCGCGGAACATGACAACGACGGAGCGTTCGCACACACGGCAGATGAATCGCTCGTCGCCGGCTACTGCGAACAGATCGGCGCGCAGTTGCTCGACCGGGAATTCGCGATGCTCAAGCTCGCAGTGTCCTATGACGCCGCCTATCGGTCGCTCCTCCAGTTCGCGGGGCATTTCGACCTCTTCACGAAAACGTTTCGTGCGTCTCTCCTCACCCCGATCCGTCAGGCCGTGTCACTCTTAGGCTCGCTTTATCGCATCCCCTGTTTCCTCGCGCAGTGTGATCAGTAGCCGCACGCTCCTCTCGTTGGCGCTCCTGCTCTCCCTGCTCGGTGGACTCGCACGCTCGACGCGCGCACAGCAACAAACAACAAAGACATACCCGATTTTGAGTGCATGCGAACGATCTGAGTTGATCTTTTCCCCATCGCGGTACCTGCCGCTCGTTGATCCGATCGAGCGACTGTCGCTCGATTACCACTCGACGGTTGACCGCGTGATCGAGGCACATCAAAAGAAGCGCGTCATCGCGTGCTCCGAGGGCGTATGGGAGGAGCCGACGAAGGAACTGCTGCTGCTCGCAACGACGCTCGCACCGTGGTCGGAAGTGCCGGACATGTTCGGCCTGGTGGAGACGGACATCGGTGCGGTACTTCTGGAGTACCTGCGGATGTACGAGTGCGCGCTCCAAGACGAGCGATACTTCGCGACGATCCGCGTGGCGGAGGAGAAGCGGCAGGGGGACATCGTGAACGCATTCTTATTCACATCCGGCATGGGGGAGCGGCTGAAGCGCATCCGCATGGAGCAAATCTTTGCGCGGCGTGTGCTCAGCCGCGCGTTGATCCTTATCGGCGGCGGAGACCGGCTCCGCCCCGTCGATTCGTCGCTCGAATGTCTAGAGCGCGCATCGCTCGATATCCGAAATACGCTCGGCCTCGCGGCGGATGCAAGTTCGTGCATCCCGCGCGTGCTCGATGCGCGCGGATCCCTCCGGAACCTCGACGAATGAAACGTCTCCTCGCCACGTTCGGCCTTCTCGCGCTCCTGCCGGGGAGTGTAAGTGCCGCATCAACGCTCTACCAAGCGGCGATGGAGATGACGAGGCGCGAGATGCTGCTCAGCCCCGCAATGAAAGGAACGGTGGAGAAAGAGGTGGAAACCTACGTGATCAAGACACTCCCGAAGGATCTGCCGCCGATGGGCCCGCCGGATATCGAGGCAGCGGTGCGCAAAGAGCTATGGCGCATCTGCACCGACACGCGGAACTTGGACGCGGGATACTGCGTGAGTCTCGGCCCTGTGATCGAGAACGCCGTGCGTTCGGAGGAAATCATCCGCACGCTCGGGCGCGACCTCCAGGTGATCGCCGCAAGCTACGAAATGCCGGTTGACGGGTACCCGGGACGCGAGACGGCGCTGCCGACCCGGTACGCGAGCCTCGAGTCGCTCTGGCGCGCGGGCAGCGACCTGAAGAACGTGGCTCCGCCGGGACTCAAGGACGGCCCGTCGCTACGCATGCTTCCGCTTCCGAAGGAAGATAACCAGCAATGGAAGGATGCGAAGAAAAATATCATCGGCAGGCTCGCACTCCAAACCGGTGATGAACGAACGGGTGCGGTTTTCCGCTATCGCTTCGGGTACCGGTACGTCGAAGGCAAACGCACGAAGACCCCGCCGCGGATTCCCGCAAATGTCGAAGGCACGGAGCGACAGTACCTCTATAAGCGGTGGGACGGCAGTCGCGGCAGCGCCGATATTGAGGGGGGACTCCGGGATGTGTGGCTGCGTCTCAAGGATGAAATCCCTCGCATGAAACCGCCCCTGAAGCCCGGTGAAGCTGTGTTCTTCCCGGCAATCGAACTCGGCATTCCTGATGTCACTGCGTGGGTATTCTTTGAGCTCTGCACGGAGGAATCCCCAGCGCCCGGCCGCTGTGAGCAAATCACATTCGACGAAAACCCCGGCGTACAAGCCCTCATCACCGGCGACGCGGGGCTGGTGTTTCGCACGCCTACCGAACCTGTGCTGCCTTCGTTGATGGTGGAAAGAGGGATCACGTGCGCACCGGGGAACGCCAATTGCCCCGCAATCCGCGGCGGTCTCTATCCGCCCGAACACACAAAGAGCGAAGGGCTCTGCTCATTCCCCTCTGCGCGCGCTGGGTACCTGTGCCGCGGTGTTCCGGCTAATCCCGGCGGCAGCTGCGAAGGCACGCCGTCGAAGCCCCCACCCAATACGATCGTGCTTGGCACGTGCGTCGCTGGCGCCGAATACGTGACGGAGCAAGGGCCGAATGTCTGCCGCGATCTTCTGTGGCGCAATCCCGTCAGTGCCGACGACAACAATAATTCCTGCGTCAACTGTTCGATAAATTTCCAATGCCAATCGAGTTGCCTCGGCGAAATGGCATACATCGAACAGAAGAAGGACGATGGCACGATCAACATGTGCATCAATCGCGGTGCACCGATTCCGTACAAATACGTCCTGATGCACGAGCTCGTACACGCGCAGCAAGAATGCCGAAGAAAACCGAATACAGATCTCGTGCCGGATCTGCCGACTTGCTGTCTGCTCGATAGCGAATCGAACGCGACGATGTGTGAGGCATTGACGACGGACGGCCTCTTGAAAGGGAGCGGTATCACAACGGAAGAATGTGCGCGTGCGCTCACGAATAAAGGCTGCACTGCGTTCGGCGTTTGCTACCAAACTCTCACAGTGACACCGGATCGTGTGCTCTCCGTCGCCGCCGCAAACGCTCCCGCCGTGAAGCAAACATGCGAAGAATCATATGCAGAGAAGACGCGCGATCCACGTGTGCAGGCGCTGCTCGACGGTCTGCTGGGTGTTTCAAACGCCGCATGCGAAACGACATACCGAAACACCATCGGCAACAACATGTGTTATATGGGGCAAATGGTGGAGGAGGCACTGGAGGAGGAGCGCCTGATTCCGGGTCGCACGCCCTCGACGCTCGCAGATGAGATCGCCCCCTGGGATATGTGCGAATCTCCGGACCCCGCATTCGGCACGTTCCTCACGCCGCCTCCGACCGTTACGTCATGGTTCCCGGCCTATCGCCCCGCGCTGCTGCTTCGCACGTTCGAGCGCGCGCTCTGCCAAATAAACGGACTGCCTCCGTACGCGCTGCCGATCCAGTGCACGACGGACGCCGGAAGACGCTTAGGCGCGTTCCCACTCTCCCCACCGGAAACTGCAAAGACACTTCTCGATCAGATGCTGGAGGCAGGACTGCCGACAAGCCGGATGCAGGATCTCGGTGCGGCATACGGTACGCGACTCGGGACGCAGCTGTACGCGGAATACCTGAAGCGCTCGAGCAAAACCTTGAGTGAAATCACGGAATCCGCTGCGGAGCTCCTCGGTAATCTGGCCGACATCGAATTCACAGACACGATGTGTCCGGAAAATGGCGCCACCGACCCGCTCATTGATGCTCTCAAATGTCAGACATCTTCTTCCTCTGCACCAGGCATTCTCTTCCCATGAAAAAAATAATTCTTCTCTTCGGCATGCTCATGCTCCTCGCCCCCGCGGGAACGCAGGCGGCTGCGGCCGTGAGTCCGTACGTCCGGTCGGTCTTGGAACGCGCGGATAAAGGCATCGCAAAAGCAAAACTGCCGGCGGACCGGGTGCTCATGGATCTCGCGACGAACTCCGTACCATGGACCGGACAAATCGCGGCGACGGTCCTGATGCTCCGCGATACGAAGCTTCGGATCGTCCGCGAGCAGCGCGGACTCACCGAAAATTCCGCGTGCCTGCACCTCGATGCGCTCCTGATTCAGATGAAGATGGTCGAGGTCGTCCTGGAATTGAAAGCGGCGGTAAGTGCTGGAAATTTCACGGCGATTTCTCGTCTCCAGGATTTGCTCCTCTTTTTGAATGAACGTCTCGAAATTTTCCTCGGCGGTGCGCGCGACCCGAGCGTTTCGGATACCACGTGGTACCAAGTGCGTTCGTTCGACCCCGATCAAAAGAGCTTCTGCTGCACGCCGGATGCGGGGAGTATCTGCCGGGAATCGAGGGTGGCTTGCCCGGGAGGCGATCTCGTTTTCAATACCAAGGACGGATGCGTCGCGTACGGGTGCTCCGGCGCGGGCACCGCCCCCGAGCCGAAGCTGTGCCCCTTTGACACCGACTATTTGCCGCCGAGCGTGCTTCGCGGGTACGGATGCGACGTGGAAGCGCTCGAGCAGGTGCTGCGCACCGCAACGTTCCCGTCCTTCGTCGATGCAACGAAGGAAGAGAAGGACGCACTTAAAACATTGCAGGATCTGCTCAAAAAAAACCTTGATCTCGCGCGCAAGTACCTCGCCATCGAGGAACAACTGAATCGCATCCTCGGTCGCGCAACCCCCCCCTTGCCGAAGATCCCAGATCGCCGGCACACGGTCGTTACCGGCTGCGCCGATCAGTGGGCGAAGGACGTCGATCAGGACAGCGACGGCTGGCCGGACGGCGCGCTCAAGTGGGAACTCAGAGGACCCTTCACGCTGGAACGTGACGAAAGAAAAATCCTGAACGCGTTCGAGGAATTGCGCTTGAAGGAGGCTGACCGTCGGCCGATCCCGAGCGTCTTTGACCCTGCCAAGCGCCTCCGCCCAAAGGATGTCATGGCCGCGATTCTCGATGGTGACGGCATCGCATGGTTTAAGGCATTCAGTACGCGCCAAGCGGTCGCCGAAAGCGAGATCTACGCGCAATCGAGCGATCCGCACCAAGCGATTCGTGAAGCGACGAAGACGCTGCGAGCGTCCATTGCAACGCTTGCGCGCTTGGCCCGCAACCCCGAGGGACTCCGCGGGTTTGTTCGCGATTTTGCGTACTACTTGCGTCGGTCCTGCATCTCGCGTCCGTGTTCGACGCGCCTCGATCAGATCCTCAAAATCGTCTTCGAAGATTCGTGCTTCCCCTACACCGACGGGCAGTACCTTAAGGGCACCGGTTATGAGCAGTGTAAGAAAGATGCGGGACTTACCGATGTTCCGTAATCGTTTTTTCGTTCCCACCCTCGCTCTCTCTTTCCCGCAGCCGGGACGC
>CAZUFJ010000051.1:0-6723 GCA_964619805.1 uncultured Candidatus Peribacteria bacterium
CCGTAAAGGCGCTACGCGCCCACGGGGCACGTAAAAAAGCTTCTCGTGCGCTTGTATGTTCTTATCATCGCGAGCTGGTGGCTGCGCCACGTGAACGCGAGCAGCGCACTGCGAGCGTTTTTACGTGGCAGCCCCACGGGGAATCGAACCCCGATTTCCAGGATGAGAACCTGGTGTCCTAACCGTTAGACGATGAGGCCACGAATGTTACGAAAGGAGAATGAGCAAACGCACAAGCGCGGCTTGGAAGTATATGGTCTGCATCGTAAGACCCGCAAGGGAGAGAAAAATCGCAGGTAAGCACCTGCTAACCATTCGTACATTCACCCAGCGCACGTTGCCTACGTGCGCGCCATCTCACAAGATTATCGTTTTTGCAGCAAGCTCACGCTCTCGATGTGCGCCGTATGCGGAAAGAGGTCAACGGGCTGTACGGTGCGCAGGTCATAACCGGCGGCTAAGAATCCGCCGAGGTCGCGCGCAAGAGTTGCAGTGTTGCAGGAGACGTAGACGATTTTCTTCGGCGCGTGTGCGATGACGACCTGGAGTGCCTTCGGGTGCAGGCCCGCGCGAGGGGGATCCACCACAATGACATCAAACGTGTACTTTCCTCCGGGAATCAGTTGCGAAAGGAGCACATCCTCCGTGCGGCCTTTGTAGAACCCGATGTTGCCGATCTTATTCTTGCCCGCGCTCCTCAGCGCATCTTCCACCGCCGAGGGGTGGCTCTCGATCCCGATGACGCGCTGGCAGAACCGCGCCAGGTATTGGCCAATCGTGCCCATACCGCAGTACGCATCGAGCACCGTATCGCGCGGGGAAAGATCCGCAGCCTCCGCAATCGCGCGGTAGAGCTTCTCGGCACCGAGCGTGTTCGTCTGGAAGAACGAGAAGGGCGAAATTTCGAACGAGAGATCGAACAAGCGTTCCGTGATGCTCGGCTTTCCGATGAGCGTGTGGATTTTGGGGGCTTCCGGTTTGTCATTGAGACCTAAGTGTTCGACCACGAGGAGCGACGCAAGATGAGGACGACCGCCAAACGCGCGGAGGAACTGCTGAAAGAGCGGCTCCAGTTCTTTGCGCCTCGCATGCACCAGGAAGCAGATCATCTGCTCGCCGGTCTGCACGCCACGACGGAGGAGCAATGTGCGGAAGAATCCTTTCTGGGTCTTCGGATTGAAGACGGGCAAATGCGTTTCTTCCATGAAGCGACGAACGGTCGAGAGGAGCATGCCGATCTGCTCGTCATAGAGGTGGCATTCGGTAATCGGCAACACCGTGGACCACTGGCCGGGCTGGTGAAAACCGATCGTCGGATTTTCGTCGAAGTACATACGCCTCCCCGCCTGCTCTTCGCTCCGCATCGATTCATAGCCGAAGCTCATCTCCAATTTATTCCGGTAGTTGTAGAGCTGCGGGCTCGGAATAATTTTGAGCACGCGCCCGGGCAGCGCCTTGCGCACTTCCTCCGATCCCGGCGTCAGGTGCTCGAGTGTTTCTCGCACAATGTCCTCCTTATACGAGATCTGTTTGTCGTACGGCAGATTCTGCCACACGCAGCCACCGCAGTCGTGGAAGTGACTGCAACGCGGCATCACTTCGTCCTTCGCTTTCCGGAGCACCTTCGTCACTTTGGCCTCCAGAAAATTCTCCTTGCGCTTCGTGATCACGATCTCGAGTTGCTGGCCGGGAATCGCATCCGCAACGAAGACCGGGATCCCATCAATATGCGCCAAACCCGCTCCTCCATGGGTTAATTTCTCTATAACGACGGTATGGGCCTGCCCTGGGGCTATGGGAGAGACAGTTGACATCCAATGATTATTATGATATAAATAGACCTTTTTTCACCTCATGCAACGGAAACCCTTCCTCCTCATTGGTATCGGCCTGCTCGCGACGGTGGGATCCCTGCTTACTCTTGCACCGATCGTAGCAGAAGAGCCGCAATCTGCAAGCGTTCTCACACTCGAGCATGAGGCGGAGGAACACGAGGCACCCATCGCAAAGGTGAAGCCGAAACCGGTTGCCAAGGCGAAACTCACAACGCCGACCGCAACAAAGACCGGATACTTGGCAGTCGTCGATCAGCCGGAGATCCGCGAGGAACACAAAGCGATCGCCGATGAGGTGCTTCGGATGCTCCCGACGACGTGCCGCAATCAGCTCGAAAATTTTTACGTTCGCTACGATAACCCCGAGCAGCGCGGGCTCGCCGGCGCGCACAGCGTGATCGTAACGGGCAATGTGCCGCCCCAGGAATTTCGCGCGCTCCTCGTGCACGAGATCTTCGGCCACATCGTGGATCTCGGATGCTTGAAAGGAACGGCGGAGTCGGGCTTCAGCGCATTCCGCGATGGGAAGAACCCTATCTACGCCGATGACAAGAGCGTCAGCTTCTATCAAATCTCATGGCTGACGGAAAAAGTCCAACGCGCCGATACAAAGGCTGCGGACCTCGTCACCGGCTATGCTTCGTGGGATGCGTTCGAAGATTTCGCGGAGACGGTGACGTACTACATGCTCCAGGAAGATGCATTCCGCGCACGCGCCGCAACGAATGACGTGCTTGCAAAGAAACTCTCATGGCTTGAAACCAATTTATTTCCGAGGAAGATCCGCATCGCGGAAGGAAGTTCGACGTGGGATGGAACAACTGTCCCGTGGGATGCAACGAAGCTTCCGTATGCGTGGCTGGGGAAGAGCACGCAGAAGCTTTAATTCCCCGCAGCCGGGACGTCGCGTCCCGGACGCATCTATCCCTTTGCGGTGACAAGGGGTTGTCCTTCCAATGTGATAATTTCTTCGCGTCCACCGACAACGCCAAGGACGGAAGGAAGTAGCATGTAGGTGAGGCCATGCTGCCGACAGACGCTCATGAGATTGATGCTGTGCTCCAGATCGCTGCACTGAAGAAGATGTGTCGGATGCAGCTCTCGTATGACATCCTCTAATTTGTTCAGCTTCCCGAGAACCGGCACTCCTGCGACCTCCTCTATAGAGCTTCCTTGCGCATCCAGAATCGCGACGGGTTTCAGTGGAGATTTCTTTTCCTCAAGCAAACGGATCACGCGCTCTGCCTCGCGGTTGAGACCGACAATAAGTATAGGAAATGCTGGAGGATTTTTTCGAAGGACTGTTCGGCGCCACTGATCGAATGCCAAGTGCCAAACGACCGTAAAGAGGAGGCTCAGACCTCCCGCTTCGACGAGGAGTAAGCGACTGAAGAATCGATCATGAAGGAAGTAATACGTGAGCGTGAAGAGGGCAGATCCCATCACGCAGGAAAATAAAATGTGCAGCAAGTTTCGACGTTCCGATTGCACGCGCGTCAGGCGGAAAACTCCAAGGCCGCCGAGAACGAAAAGCCAGAGCGGTGTGATGATGACAACCGTCTGCACATATCGATCCAGCGGAAAGTCTGTGGAAATAAAAAATCCAATGCGCAGAAAATACGCGAGAATGTAGGCAGCAACAAAAAGAGCCAAATCTGTGAGAAGCCAGAGTGCGAGAAGGAAACGGTTACGCATGGGGAAAGCATAGCATTTGCCGGGCACCGGGACGCGACGTCCCGGCTGCGGATTAGAGGGGCGATCGGAAACAAGAAGCGTTACTATAGCCCTATGCACGCCTTCATCCTCGCCGGCGGATTCGCAACCAGGCTCTGGCCGCTGACGGAGAAACGCGCGAAACCGCTGCTGCCGATTGCAGGCAAACCGATCCTGACGCACTTGGTCGAGAAAATTCCGCGGGAGATCGCGATCACCGTGAGCACGAACGCCACATTTGCCGCGAGCATGGAACAGTGGAAGAAGACGATCCCCGCGCGTCAGATCGAGATCGCGACGGAGGGAACACTCAAGGATGATGAGAAGCTGGGAGCGCTCGGCGCCGTGCGACAATGGATTGAAACAGAGCATAGAGAGGAGGATGTGCTGCTCCTCACGGGCGATAACTACCTCGGATTCTCGATGCAGGAGTTTCTCGCCGCCTATCACGAGGGAACGCCGCTCCTCGCTGCGTACGATATTGGCGACATCGCGAAGGCCTCTGCATTCGGCACGGTGATCCTCGGATCAGAGAAGGAAGGGGCGAAGCGCATCGCCGCGTTCGAGGAAAAACCGCGCATCGCGAAGACGACGCTCGTGAGTACCGGGTGCTCGATCTTGCCGCGCGAAACGCTCGACGTTGTTACCGCGTACGCGCGCACGCACAAAGATAATGTGGGCGGCATCTTCGAGGAATTCCTGCGGCAAGGAATGACCGTCGAAGCATGCACGTTCACAGAGCCGTGGCTCGATATCGGATCGTTCCCCGCATACTTGGAAGCGCATCGGCTCCTCGTCGCCGGCCAGACGATCCTCGCGAAGAATACGGAAGTGGAAGCGACGACGTTCAAGGGAAGCGTCGCCGTCGGAGAAGGTTCGCGCGTGCGATCCTCGACGCTCGAAAACTGCATCCTCTTTGAACACTGCGTCGTGGAAGATTGCGTCCTGCGGGATTGCATCCTCGATGACGGCTGCGTGCTGCGCCACATTGACCTTACGGGAAAAATGTTGCGGGCAGGCACGCAATTGACACAGCGCGCTGAACGGTAGGGATTGTGCGCTGCATCCTCCTCCCCTACACTGCGCGCGATGAAACGACTGGCCGTGTGCTTCGGCGTGCTCCTCGTCCTTGCGGGCTGCAGCGTAGTGCGCGTGACGTATCGTTTGACTATTCGAAGTGAGGATACGGAGATGCGGTCGGCGCTGATCGCCGCGACGAAGCGCGTCGTGACGCGGCGGCTGAGGGCAATGGGCGAGGACGCATCGGTGATCGACGTGAACACGAAGAATGGCGAGATATTCCTCAGTGTGGACATCGCCGATCCGATCGTAGGAGAAACGCTTTCCGCAGCGCTCACGGATCCTTTTACGCTCCGGATCATGAAGCAAGTGGACCCACCGGGGGACATCACGGTCGAAGGTCATGGATCGTTCGGCGAAACTGGCATCACGGGGGGGAATCTCCTCTGGGTCGTTGCCGGCACGGATCCGAACAAGAAAGGCTACGTAGAATTGAAATTTAATCAGGAAGGTCGCAACTTGATAGGGAAGGTCTTTGCGGAGAACTACGGAAAATTCATCGGCGTCTTCGTCCGTAAGCACATGATGAGTAAATTGCTCGTTGAAGCGACGGAAGTAAAGGATGCCATCATCATCTCGGATATCCCTTCCCCCATACTCGCGGAGATTTTCGCAGATGACACGAACGTCGGTCTCTACGTCACATTCACACCAGAGAAGTAAACCCTGTGGCTACGAAGCGTTCCCTCCTCCGGCCGATCCTGATGACGGTGTTCGTCTCGCTCGCCGTGCTCATCGCACTGCCGCAGGAAATGAAGACATGGCTTCCGGCAGTGCTGGAGAACACGTCGTTCCACTTCGGTCTCGATCTCGTCGGCGGCACAGAGCTCGATTTCCGCATTTCAGAGGAGGAGATCGAAAGCCAGAAGAAAGAACTTGCGCAGCAGATCGCGGCGCTCGAACGCACGGGCGGCGCTCCGGATCAACGGGACCAACTCCGTGCGGAGATGAACAGCGTCAATGAACAGCAGTCAAATCTGGTGGAAGCGATCCGCACGGTGCTCGAGCGCCGCATCAACGCGCTCGGCGTCAGTGAGGCGGTGATCACGCCTTCGTACGTAGGGGATGAGAAACACTTGCTGGTGCAATGCCCCGGCGTGATCGACACACAAGAATGCATCGCGACCGTCGGCAAAACCATCCAATTGGAATTCAAGGAGGAATTCAAGGAGGCGACGGATGACTATCGCAAGGAAGTCCGAACGCGCGCGGAATATGCGCTTCGCCAGATCACGGCGAGCGGCCGCACACTGGAATCATTGGGCCAGGACTTAGGCGATGACCTCGGGATGGCGTACCGACCTCGCTTTGTCTTCTTTCGCGATCAATTGCCGAAGGGGCTCGAGCCGATGTGGGATGCAAAACCCGGTGAGAAGATCATTCTTCGCGAAGGCAGCATCAGCGTGCCAACGCAAACCAAGGATGGCCAAGTGTCATTTGAAGAAATTCCAGGGCTCTTCCTGGCAGCGGCGCTCGCACCGCGCTTCCAGACGGGTCGCATCCTGAACGAAGCTCCTGCAGCCTTCAGTATGCTTTCACAAACAGAGAAGGATGTGACGTACCAGGTGCGTCAGGAACAAGTGATAGATGCCAAGGTCGATGCGCGTGTCACCAGTATGCTTCGCACGATGGAACCGGGCGATCTGAAGACCGTCGCAATGACGGATGGCACCGCGCGCATTCTCTTCCTCCGCCTCTTCACGAAGGGAGACGAACAGGTGACGGCCAGCCACATCCTCGTATCCTACGCAGACGCGAGTGGCGCCGACGAAACGATCACGCGAACGAAAGAACAGGCACTCGTCCGCGCGCAGGAACTGAAAGCCCGGCTCGCAAAGGGCGAGGAATTCCACGCACTCGCGAGTAAGGAATCCGACGGGCCATCGAAAAAAGAAGGCGGACGACTCGGAACCTTCAGCCGCGGTCAGATGGTCGCACCGTTTGAAACCGTCGCATTTTCACAGGTTCCGGGCGTCATCAGTGATCCCGTGGAAACCCCCTTCGGCTATCACTTGATCCTCGTTGAGGGGCCCAAAGTCACGGCACCCGACAAAGCGAACTACGATGAGCTTGCGATTGCAGGGGCAGATGCAGC
>CAZUFJ010000052.1:0-15569 GCA_964619805.1 uncultured Candidatus Peribacteria bacterium
CATTGAGGATTTTTAACAACCCACTCACTTTCCTTCCTGGAATGAATCCCTTGGAAAGTAATTGTGTATGCAAGTCCCGAAATTCACCCATGTTACCCTCGATTTGTTCGAGCCCCGGGCATTCCCAGTCGATCACGTGAGGAACACTGATGCCGACCGTTGTTTCCTCTCTCTGACTAAGAAAGGATGGTGACATGCCCACGTTCTACATCAGGGTATGTTTGTGTGCAAGACCATGTTTCAGGGATTGATCAAATATTGTGTTTACCTCCATTCAACGCCGACAGAAAGAGCTCGTGCGTGCTTCCGCGCGAGGCAACTTAGTAACGACTTAAGCGCGAAGTGGTATCAATCATTCCACACAGGGCACGGCAGGATCCGCGATGCAATTTTCCGTCGGCGGTGCGCCGCGACCCGGGCAGGTCTGCGAATACTTGCAGGCGTCATCACTCATGATTGAAAGTTCCATTTTCAGTTCCGTGTCATCCGATGCATTCGTGATAAGTAGTTGGTCTCCATCCTGAAAATCATAGTTCAAATCGAATGAAGTCCGCTCCGTACCATTCACGAACAATCGAAATGGCGTCTCGCCGCATATCGTTCCATCAATATCCAGTGCGATTTCGCATTTCCCTTCAAACGAGAGCTGAATGCTTGCAAGGAAATCCTTGAGCGTAAGCCCTGGTTTGTGGCGATGAATGACAAACCCGTTGCCATCGTGCAAATGCAAGTACGGACTGAGGCGGTTATGATTGGAATCCTCTTCATCCGACTCCCCCGACATAAATTCTGAACCAGAGAAATCCACCTGATTCCCATCTACCCACACTGCGAAATCCGCATGCGTGTGGTTCGGATCCGGATTCGGCACGCGACGCGCGCGGTAGACAAAACCTGCGACCAGGAGAACGATTGCCAGTGCGAGGGCAAGCTTGCGCATGAGGGTTTGAGTGTATCTTATGATGTATGCAGCGCAATGATCTTGCAATCGGATTACTGACGACCGCGCTCGTTCTCGTTTTCGGCTACTTCGGCATCGATAAATTCGTCCATCCCCTTCTCTGGATCGGCTGGCTCCCAACATGGATGGATGGGCTCCTGAATATCCCCAGGGAAACGTGGCTCACCATCATCGGCTGCATCGAAATATTCTCGGCGCTCCTGCTTTTGATTCCAAATCGCACAATCCGTCGCACCGGCGTCGGCCTCATCGTCCTCCAGCTCATCGGCATTCTCTCGCAAGTTGGTATCAACGACATTGGCGTGCGTGATGCAGCGATTCTTTTAAGTGCACTGTCGCTAGCAGCTCTGTTGTAAAAGAGCTTTTCCTTGCTCCGTAGAAAAATCGGGCTTGCCCCTCCGACTTGTCCCTCGTAACGCTAAGCGCGAAGTGGGAAGCTCCAGGAGCGAAGGGGGGTTGACTCTGCGAGAATGAGTTTTAGCATGAAGGCAGCCTATATGAGAGCAGTGGAAGCAATTCCAGAGGCTGATGAAGCGATTCTGAGGCGTTGCTATCTCAACCATCCAACGAAAGTACTTCTTATGACTGCAGATGGGTTCTTGAGGGCTATCGAATTTAGAGTTTTTTACGAGTGCGAAAATAGCCGGGAGGAGCTTCACGAGGTTCTCAACCCAAGGAATTGCAATGCATATAGAATATGGCTCGAACAGGAGATCTACTATGCGACCAACGATAAGGGGTTGAGCGATGCTGAGATTGCCGCCATACGAGAAACACTTCTCAGCGCCGTCGTGGACATTGGCGTCGTGCTCTTTACGACATGGAAGGGCCATCCTTTGCCACCAAAAAATGTTGATGATGATCGCAATTTGCGACGATCGCTCCAGCTGAATGGAAATTCAGCTTCTCAATTACTCGCACTACCCTCTACGAACGGACATTCAAACGGAAACTCAGAGATTGAGCGAGGAGGTGTGAATCCGGGAAAACTTTTACATACCTTAAGCGTACGAGCACGCGGTAGAGCCACTCGCGAGGGCAGAACGATCCTCCCGACGCCCTTCGATGATCGACCGACATCCGTTTATAGAATGCCGATCGAGAAACCGCATATCGGTGATGTAGGTAAGCAATCTGCGCCCACCTTGTGACCTTCAACCGCCCTTTCAGCCGACGTTCCTGGCTCTGCATCGGGGCGATTGCGCTCGCAACATTTGCGACGTACGGATCTTCGCTGAAGAATGATTTCGTCGCGTGGGATGATCCGCAGCTGGTGTATGAAAATCCTTTGGTGAGTAGCCACTCCCCGCGCATTTTCGCATCGTACGATCCGGAGCTCTATGTTCCCGTGACGATGCTCAGTTTTCAGATCGAGCACGCGATTGCCGGGTTCAATCCGTTTGTATTTCACTTGGATGCACTGCTGCTCCACACGCTAAACACTCTCCTTGTTTTCGCGCTCCTCTCTCTCCTCTTCAAGCGCCGCTGGATAGCACTCGGATGCGCACTCCTGTTTGCGCTGCATCCGCTTAACACCGAGACCGTCGCATGGGTGAGCGCGCGGAAGGAGCTACTCTCAGGAACATTTTTCCTACTCTCACTGATCGCATACATGCGCAGAGAAGATTGGCGACGATGGAAATTCATCAGTCTCGGATGTTTCGTGCTCGCACTCCTCTCCAAAGTCACCGTCGCGATGCTGCCTTTTGTCTTACTCCTTATAGACTGGCAACAAGGACGAACCATCACCCGAGAAACGATCAAAGAAAAATGGCCATACTTCCTGCTCGCAGCGGTCGCCATCACAATCGGACTCTTTGGAAAGAGTGATGCGCTGCAGATCCTCACACTCTGGCAGGTCATCCTGCTCGCATGCAGCAGTATCACGTTCTATCTGCAGAAATTTTTCTGGCCCGTAGATCTTTCTGCCATCTATCCACCACCGGATCCGATTGCAGTGGGTAACCCTGTGATCACACTCTCCATCATGGCCGTATTTGCACTCCCCGCAATCCTTTGGTTCGTACGGAAAAAATTCCCGGGCGCTCTGCTTGGGTTTGGCTTTTTCTTGCTGATGCTCGCACCGAGTTTCCTGGCATTCCAAAAAGCAGACGACGTGATGTTTGCTGCAGATCACTACGCATACATTCCTCTCATAGGCTTGAGCATCGCTATAGGATCGCTTCTCATTTTTCTTCGGAAGAAGATAACTCAGACGATAGTCACCGTCATTGCAATCGGCATTCTTGTGTGGCTTTCTGTGATCACACATACACAGAGCCTCCTATGGAGAGATACGGAAACACTGTTTTCTCATGTTCTTCAACAAAATCCCACCTCGCATATCGCGTACGGGAATTTGGGATTTCAAGCACTCGAACGCGGACAGACCGGGCAGGCTATTGAATATTTGAACAAAGCATTGAAACTGAAGCCGACGTATGCCGATGCTTATGTGAATTTAGGCGCGGCCTTCGGCAAAGAGCACGATTACGCGCGCGCTGAAGTCGCACTCAAGCAAGGGCTGCAAATCAATCCCGATCACGCGCAGGGGCATTTCAACCTCGGCGGCGTGTATCAAATGCTTGGAAATCCGAATGCCGCAATCACCGAATACGAGCGAACGATCAAAATCAATTCCGCTCACGCAAATGCATACTGGCAGCTGGCACGCATGTATCTAAAGCTTGGCAAAAGAACCGAGGCCGCCACGGCCTACCGTTCTGCAGTTGACCTCAATCCAGCATTCCGCGGAGTTTCTGCGGAAATGGATGCACTGGAGAATGTGAGATGAAGAATAAAAGCACTTCATCCTTCCATCGTTTTCCGTCATACTTTCCTCTGTGTCACGGTAGCTCAGTTGGTAGAGCACGGGACTCATAAGCCCGGGGTCGCCGGTTCAATCCCGGCCCGTGACACCATCACGTTGTTTCATTCCTATCATTTTCGTTTCAGGCAAGCCCAGGCAAAAGCCCGCAGTGGTCGAGAAGCTGTAACCGTACTTTCCGACTAAGATCGTCGGGCAATGCTTTGATATGAGGATATTGGGCTATAAGAGCGTCGAATATCCTGTATTGCATTGCGAGTCCGTTGACATCCATCACATCCCGAAAACTTGCCTGTGCATTGGGATCGAGTACGCCTTCACGCCGTTCTTTGCACATACGTAGGTATTCTCTATGGAACTCATCGAAAAAAGCCGGAGTCAAAACTTTTTGGATGCGCGGATCTTCTGCAAAAAGCCATACAACACCATTCCCTATAGATGACATTCCTTCACGAATCCTTCCCAAAAGACCCCGTTGTCGTGGTGCATCCGGCGGATTTTCTTGAACGCTCATGCCTCTATTCTAGCATATAATGGAACTCTGGCAAGAGTTTGCCGTCCCCGTTCCCCTAGCCTCAATAAGGGTATCATTCTCGCAATGATTGAGTTTCAGCAACACATGAGGAGGATATGAATTCCTTCTTCAATCACAGGCCAATCTTGCTTTGTCTTCACGGGTGGGGCGGCTCCAAGGAATCCTTCACGGAACTCCGCGAAGCTCTGAAGGGTGAGGACATCGAAATCCTGACCCCCGATTTGCCGGGGTTTGGCTCGGAACCCGAACCAAAGAAACCGTGGACCACCGATGACTATGCCGACTGGGTCGTTACTTGGCTCCAACGAGAAACGAGAAACGAGAAACGAGAAACATATCTGCTCGGCCATTCGCACGGGGGTCGCATAGCGCTCAAGCTCGTAACGAGCAAACCAGCAAACCAGCAAACGAACAAATTCCATGTCGAACATCTGTTCCTCTGCGCTGCAGCGGGCATCCGCCATCCGCGCCACTTCAAACGAATCCTCGGTCTCACGCTTGCAAAAACGGGGAAGACGTTCCTCAAGATTCCAGGCATACGCGCGCTGCAACCGCTCGGGAAAAAATTTCTGTATCAGCTCGTGCGGGTGCATGACTACGAGAACGCAAGCCCGATCATGCGACAAACCCTCATCAACGTTTCCGCGGAGGATTTGACTCCCCTTTTAAAGAACGTGAATATCCCCACCGACATGTTCTGGGGAAAAGAGGATCGCATGACGCCGTTTGCCGATGCGCTCCTGATGCAGAGCCTGATCGCAGGGAGCCACATCCATGCGTTTTCCGGCGTGCGGCATAGAGTACATCGTGATCGGGCAGCCGAGATTGCCACGGTCATCCGAGAAACTCTGAAACACTCATGAGCACTGCATACCTCTTCCTCGGGCTCACATGCCTTGCGACGTTCTCGCCGCTGCTCACGGCCGCACGCCTGTGGCAATTAAAAGAGTGGCGGTGGGACAGGCTCCGCGCACACTTCGCAACGGAAGGGGTGTGGATACAGCTCTTCGGTCATCTGCGCCCGGGGATCTTGGTCGCAGCCATCATCTGGGGCACAATGACCCAAGTGTCCGACGACCGGTGGACGCGCGCGCTGCTCACCATGCTCGCGATTTTTTCGGTCGCGCAAGTAGTGATGCGTCGCCAACCGCGCCCGGTCTGGACGAAGAAAGCGACGCTGCTCGTCCTCACGAGCATCCTCCTCTCGCTCCTCCTCGCAGTGTTCTTCCTTCGCATCACGTTGCTCGGGTTTTCCGGAATGGTGTTGCTGCCGTTCCTCGTTCTCGCAGAGCCCCTTGTCTTGGGAATCTCGTGGATCCTGTGGCGACCCGTGGATGCGATTCTGAAGCAACGCGTTAAAGATCGTGCATCAGCGCTGCGGCGGAGTTTTCCTAGTGTCACCGTGATCGGCATCACGGGAAGTGTCGGAAAGACGACGACGAAGGAACTGCTCGCGCACATCCTCTCTTCCAAAGATCCGCTCGTGACGCCCGCACACGTGAACTCCGATATGGGTGTCGCAGCGTGGCTCTTGAAGGAGCTCCCGGGATCTGCGGACGATCGCATCCTCATCGTTGAAATGGGAGCGTACGCGCAGGGAGAGATCCGCGAGCTCTGCCGCATTGCGGAGCCGAGGATCGGCATCATCACGCACATCGGCAACCAGCACATTGCCCTCTTCGGATCGCAGGAACGACTGACAAGCGCGAAGGCAGAGCTTGTCGAGGCGTTACCGCACGAGGGAAGAGCATTTCTCAATGGTGATAGCGAGCTCTGTCGAGGGATTCGCACGCGCGCCGCCTGCCCCGTCACGATCGTCGGCACGGGCGGCCCCGCAGATATCGAAGCGTTTGATATTGAGGAGCGACCGGACGGCATCGCCTTCACGGTGCGAGGCGCACACATCATGGCACCGATCCACGGCACGCACAACGTGACGAACATCCTCCTCGCAATTGCAACTGCGGAACATCTGGGCATGATGCTCACGCACATCACACAGGCGCTCCGAACGTTTAGGACGCCGCACCAGACATTCGAAATGCGAACCGAGCGCGGCGTCACGATCCTCGATGATACGCATAACTTGAGCTCCGCAAGTTTCGAAGCCGCGATCGAATGGGCGCGAACACAACCGTTCGAGAAAAGATATTTGCTCGCAGGCCCGTTGATTGAACTCGGTGAAGAACAGGAACGAATACTTGCAAACATGGGAACGATGGCATCAACTGTGTTTGCAGATGCCTACGTCCACGCAGGAAGTGCAAAGAATTTTGCGCGTGGATTTGGACGGCCGGTGAAGATCCTTGGGTCTCCCGCCACGCGCATTCCCCAGGGTTCGCTCCTCGTCTGCGTCGGCCGCATGCCTGCGTCCGCGATCACACGTCTGCTCCCGAATGTATGAAGGTTATACACCACACCTTTGGCCCGCTTGCCGATGTCCCTCAGGTGCTCCGCGCACTCGCGATGCTCCTCTGCCCCTGGGTATGGAAACGCGGCAAGAGTGAGCACGAGCTTGAGCGAGCGCTCACCGAATCTCTCGGTGGAGAAGCCATCACCTTCGCATCGGGTCGCGAGGCGCTCTTTGCGCTCCTGAAAGCTCTCAAGCTCCGCTCAGGCGAGGAAGTGATCCTTCCCGCGTTCACGTGCGTCGTCGTCCCCAATGCGATCCATGCGACCGGAGGAGTGGCGGTCTTTGCGGATATCGATGAGGAGACGCTCCAGAGCGGGGCGGAGGAAGTCGCGCGCCGGATCACGCCGCGCACGCGCGCAATTCTCTGCCAACATACGTTCGGTATCCCTGCGGACATGACGGGGTTGCGACAGCTCTGCGACGAGCGGAAGTTGATCCTGATCGAAGACTCGGCACACATGCTCCCGTGTAGCCGCGGGCCCGCGGGGCTCGCGCGGATGGGGCATTTCACAATCGCAAGTTTCGGACGTGACAAGGCGATCTCCGGCGTTTCCGGCGGTGCCGTACTTTCCAGAAATTCTGAAATTTCTGAAAAACTTCGTTCGATGCAGGCGGATGCTGCGTCTGTCCCCATGCATCGAATCGCACGTCTTCTCCTCTATCCCCTGCTCTACGCACTCGCGCGACCGATGTACAGCGTAGGCCTTGGAAAAGCGCTGCTGGCCGCTTCCAAACAATGCGGGATCCTGATCCCGATCCTCACAATACCGGAAAAGAATGGCCACATGTCGCCAATGATCTGCCGCATGCCGAACGCACTTGCATTCCTCGCACTGCAGCAATTTCGCGATCTCCCGGATAAGAACGATCACCGACGACGGCTCACGGCGTACTACCTTGATGCAGCCCGCGCGCATGGATGGAATTTTCCAAATGCGATTACGGCGGATCTCCCTCTCCAAAAATTTCCCCTCTTTTTCGTGGGTGCTGAGCAGATACGAAAGAAGTTGAAGGAAAAAAATATCTATCTTGAAGACGGATGGACCAACTGCGTTATTTGCCCGTCATCCAGCAACCTCGCCGCCGCAGGATACGAACCCGGCAATGATCCGCAGGCCGAAGAAACATGCGCACGCATCCTCAGTCTCCCCACTCATCCAGGAATGAACTTGAGGCAGGCAAAGCGACTTTTAGGGGCAATGCAAGGACTCATTGATCATTGATCATTGATCATTGATAATGAGGTGCATGGCACAAGAGAATCCGATCCGCGATAAGGCATATTCCTTTGTCAATGATCAATGATCAATTTCTACCCAATGGAAATTTTCATTGCATCAAACGCCGGCGAGTGGGATTCCTTTTTAGGAGCGCAAACATACAGACCCTTTTTACAGAGCTGGACGATGGGTGAGGTGTACCGCGAGATTGGAGAAGAGCCTGTGCGCATAGAGGCGAGAGACGGTGGAAAGATTGTCGGCATTTGTCAGGCGATCCTGGTGCCCGCGCGCCGCGGACGCCACCTCGCAGTGTTGTATGGCCCGGTTGCAGAAAAAACGGAGGTCGCACACATGCTGCTGCAAAGACTGGAAGCCGAAGCGCATGCACGCAATTGCTCATTCCTCCGCGTGAGTCCTTTTGCGGCTCCCGGAACCCTGACCATTCCTCACTCCGTCTCCTCACCACTCCATGTTCTCGCGGAACACATTTGGTATTTGCCACTAAAGACCACGGACCCATGGGAAAGCAAAATGGAAAGCACGTCGCGAAATGCCGATGAAATTTTTTTCGGCATGCGCGCGACCGCGCGGAATTTGATCCGCCGCGCCGAGAAAGAAGGCGTGACGGTGGAGGCCTCCACCGACCCCGTGCGTGATCTGCCGGAGTTCCTACGACTCCACGACGAGACGAGGCGCAGACATGCATTCACGCCCTATACGAACGCATTTTTCCGCGCTCAGGTGCAGCACTTCGCCCCTCGTAAGGAAGTCACGCTGTACTTGGCGAAGCATGGCGGCGAGACGATTGCGGCCTCAGTGCATATGCATATGTTCGGCGAGACGAGCTACCATCACGGGGCATCGAGTGAGCGACATCGCAACATTCCCGCGAGCTACCTGCTCCAGTGGACGGCGATCCAAGACGCGCTCAAGAGAGGCGATCAGATCTACAACTTCTGGGGCATTGCTCCGATCGAAGCTACAAGCCAAAAACCAATTGCCACAAGCCATCCATTCGCCGGTGTCACGCTCTTTAAAACCGGATTTGGCGGCAAGCTGCTGCGTCTCACCCACTGCAGCGATATAGCACTTACGAGCCGCTACCTCCTCACACGGACGTTTGAACAGATTCGCAAGTGGCGGCGTGGATTCTGACGCTTCCTTCGCCTAGAATATCCGCATGTCGGACATACCCCCTCCGTATCAAAACAGAGGAATCGAGGAGCGTCTCGATAAGATCCTCGCCCACATGGAGAAGACGGAGCGGCGGGAGAGGCTCCGCACCGTTGGCGGATACATCCGCACAACGATTGCGATCCTCCCCATCATCGTGTTTCTGCTCACCGCCTGGTACGCCTATTCAAATGCGGGGGAACTGCTCCAGAAGATCACGACAGAGGCCGCGCGGCAAACCGTCAACATGATCGGACGCTAGGGACGCACGATTCTCAGCACATCCTCCGGCTGCATGCTGGTTGCGATGATGAAGCTCGGAAGACGCAAGAGCTGCGATCTGCCAAACGTGCGCTCCGGTGAAGAGCCGAGGCCGAGTAAGTAGCCCGCTTCACCTGCGAGTTGCATCACCCGATCATTCACGCCACCTTGTGCATACGCAATCGCGAGGACGGATTTTTGAGTGATATCCTCGAGGATCTTCCTGCTCTGCTTGAGCTCCAGTTCCACCTGCGCGTTCGTGAGCGATCGCAAATCATCCCCGGTGTGCCCCGCGGACTGGATGTCCTGGCCATTTGCGAGGAGCGTGAGAAGCATCTTCTCCGTGATGCCGTTTAAGCCCACGTGACGCGTCTGAAGGAAGAGCGTCGCGCGGATGTTCTTGCTGGTGAGCGCATCCGAAAGCGCCTTCACGTTCTCGGGAGTGATGTCCGTGACCGTGATAATCGCGCTCTTCGGCTCCAGGCGGACATCGCGCTGCTCTTGTTCCAAGAGAAGCTCGGCGAATTCGCGCATCGTCATGAGTCTGATACCCTCGGCGCGCAATTTTTCTGCGTTCGCGACAAGAGCGGGGAGAACGCCTTCTTGCGTGAGACTATAGTGGAGCACCGGCAGCGTGTACTGCTCCTGGCGAACCAAAAAATTGGGGAGGAACGGCGACAAATATTGCATCGCAACGTAGCCTTCCTTGCCTTGGAACGGAATCCGCGCCCACACCTCGTCCTTGCTGATCGGCTTCACGAACGTTTGCCCGGGAAGTTCGCCCAATTTTTCGCTCTGGGCGTTCGGCTCCTTACGGACGTTTACGAATCCGAAATCCACGAAGGTGAGACCGTCGAACGCTTTCTTTTCCTCCGCCAGATTCTCGTCGCTCGTCATCTTCGCGATGTACCGGAGTGCCACGAACCCCTGCTTCCCCGACGCATATTCCACCTTCGCCCATGCCGCGTTCAGGAGCTCGACCATTGTGACGACATCGCCCTGGTTTAAGCGCTCCAAGGACGCGGCAGTGACGTTCGCTTCCGCACGGACGTTCAAGAATTCGTTCGTGACGCGATAGAGATTGCCACGAGTGGCCGACGGTCCCGAACGGACCGCTTTGTACGTTTCCGCCATGGAGAGATCGATCGTCGGAGCCACCGTCCCTTCCGATACCGGCAGTGCCTCGTCTGCACGCAACATCACGCCTGTTCCCACGGCGGGTGACGATGACGGGCTGACTGATGATTCCGCCAGATCACGAAATCTCGCCACATCCTCCGCTGTAAACGTAAATTCGTCCCCCCCGGTCGTCGGGACCTCCTCGGCAGAAGAGCAACCTGCAAAGAGAATGCCGAATGATGCGATCAGAAGGAATGCGATCAGCGGACGCGGGTTCACGGAACGGGAACGATTGCGCGGGCGGTAACGACGGGGCGTCATGGAACGGATGGGAAGAAAAAATTTCCCGCGGGAGGCGGGCAAAGGGGCTACATGGAATCGGGAACGCGAAGCGTGAGGATGTTTGCTCCGACTTTCAGGACGTCCGCGGTGCACGCGGTGAGTGCGAGCCTCAAATGCCGCTGCGCATCCTCTGCTTTGAGGATCGGATCGGTGTTGTAGAACGCATTGAAATCCTGGCAAAGGGCGAACAGATAGTTCGCGATTTTGTGCGGCATGTGATGTGTAAGCGCCTCCTGGAGCACAGGCTGAAACTGAAGGAGCGTGCCGACAAGCAGGCGTTCTTTTTCCGTAAACGCCTGGACCGCGGACGGCAGCGACCAGTCCCCCTCCGCTTCTCCTTTTCGGAGCACCGATCGCGCGCGTGCGTGCGTGTATTGCAGATACGGCGCGCTGTTGCCCTCGAAGCTGAGCATGCTGTCCCAATCGAAGACCATGTTCATCTTGCGGTTCTGACTGAGGATGCCGTACACCACTGCTCCGATGCCCATCATGTCGGCCAGATCGCCTCGATCCGTTGTTTGAATATTCTCCTCGTGCGCCGCGATGTTGCTGTCCGCGCGTCGCACCGCTTCATCCAGGACATCCTCAAGCTTGAGGATGTTTCCCTTCCGCGTGCTCATGCTCCTATCGCTGAAGCTCATGCGCCCAAACACAATGTGTTCGAGGTGCGGCAGTTCCCACCCAAGTGCCTGAACCATTGCGAAAAGCTGCTTGAAATAGAGCTCCTGCGCGACATCGACGACATACAAAATCGAGATGGGGTTCCAGGTGTCGATCCTGTAGCGAATCGTCGCGAGATCGCGTGTGTGATAGATGGTCGCACCGTCACCCTTGAGGACGATCGCGGGCGGCAACTTCGATTCCTCGGAAAAGAGTGCGATGAGTGCGCCTTTTTCCCCCTCTGTGAATACACCTTTTTTCCTCCCCTCCTCGAGGATCGGTCGCATCTTGTCTCCGTAGAAACTCTCGCCATGGACAAAATCAAACGAGACGCCGAGTCGCTCGTAGAGCTTCCCCATTGCATCCATCGTGATACGAACGGTCGTCTGCCAAAAAGCGCGGAGTTTTTTGTCTCCCTCTTCGAGTGTTCGAAATGCTTCGCGGCCAAGGTCCTCCAGTGTTGCATCTTTCTCTGTTTCCGTATGGAAGCGCACGTACAGGGAGAGCAAATCATCAATGCTATATTGCTCCAGATCTTTGGTTCCCCATTTTTCGTAGGCCACAGCCAATTTTCCGAACTGCGTTCCCCAGTCCCCCAGGTGGTTGATCGCGATCGTGTGGTGCCCGAGATGTCGGTAGAGATTGACGAGTGCCTGGCCGATGACGGTCGTGAGCAAGTGGTGGACGCCGAGAGGTTTGGCGATATTCGGTTGCGAGTATTCGACGATCACCGGGCGCGATCGCCTGTCTGCAACTTTCGCGACATGCGCCTGGCGCGAGCGATTGAGTTCCAAAAGAAGCGTTGCGGGTGTCAGCCACACATTCACATAGCCGGGCCCGGCGATTTCCACACGGTCAACGGATACATGTCCTTCCAGGCTTTTTGCGATCACCTCCGCAATCTCGCGCGGGTTTTTTTGAAGTGACTTCGCAAGCGAGAGCGCCGCGGAGGTCATGGCATCACCGCGCTCGCGTTCCTCGGGCTGCGTGAAGAGGACGCGCACCCCCTCTCTTCCGTACACGTCACGGATTGCCTGCTCCGCCGCCTGAAGAAGTTCCTTATACATCGTTCCTAAAAGTGAGCGTGATGAACAAAACTACTACTCAGAAAAGTGCGCAGAATGTAGCACAAATTCTCTGTCGTCCACCTTGAAAACAAAAATTGCTCTTGCATACAAATTCTCCTCATGTTTTGAACACAATTTGTATGCAGCTTTTTTCTCGTAGGATCGCTCTCCCCGCCGCTATGAAAAATGCGCAAAAAGAGGTATAATAGGAAGAAACCTCTATGCAGAGAAAAACCTCTCTCCGCTGCGGCGCGCTCGCACTCTTGCTCCTCATGCTCGCGGCATGCAGTCGCTCGAGCTCCGGGGATACGAACGTGACGACCGACATCGGACTCGATGCAATTCCGCAGCTCCTGATGCTTGCGCTGCCGACCGTCGAGACTGCAAAACCGAGCGCCATGCTCGGATCATTCCTGGCGCTCTACGTTAGCGAGACTGACATCATTGACACGAAGAGCGCGGTCATGGGTGTCGCATCGCTTCGCATGCTCCTTGGAACGCAGGAAGAGACGGGCACCGAGGAAACGTATGCGCTGATTGCGGAACTCGGACAATTACTCCAGGTCGATATCCCCGACATTTTGAATCGCAGCAACAACAGGCCAGAAACACTGAACGCCTACATGGTGTCACTCACGAATGTCGGCACAATCGCGAAGAAGAAGCAGATCGCATTGGATGAGCTCCAGGATCAGAAGCGCGATCGGCTTGCTGCGCAGCGCAACGTCGTCACGGGCATCGAGCGCGAGATCAGTACGGCACTCAAGAATGAAGATTACGCAACGGCAGGATCGAAGCAGCCGGCGCTTCAGGAGGAGCGTCAAACACTCTCGACGATTGAGAACGGCATCGAGCGCACCCGCGAGACCGAAGACACGCTCGAAACACTCCTCACCATTGCAGAAGCGCGCGCGCAGGCGATTGAACAGAACCGCGAAATCCTGATCGCTGGCTTGAAAGTGCTGGAACTGCCGGGCATCGATGACCTCGGAATTTTGGAACAGGTGAAAACGCGCGATCTCTCGTCGCCGTTCGGAGAAGAGTTGTAAATGTTTCTCGTTTCTCGTTTCTGGTTTCTCGCCTGCCGACCGCCCGCCTGAGACGGACGAAGGCTGGTTTCTGATTCTTGTTCTGAAGCCAGATGCTTAGAAGAAAACGAGAAACAGGCAACGCGAAACAAGAAACAAATGGATTACCGCTTCACGAAGCCAATATACACGCAACCGTTCCATTGCGTGACAAGCGTTTTTCTGCTAAAATAAGAGGATTTCTAGAAACTCACTTCATGGCTCTCACACTCAAAGCAATGAACCCGCACCGGCTGCTGCTTGCGGCGATCGATGACCTCCTCGGACTCCAGAGGAGGGCCGATCTGGTGCTCGACTCGAAGAAGACGGGTGAGGAAGCGCTGACGCCGGAGGAGCGCGAGACGCTCCGGCATTACGAGGAAGGACTCCAGAAAACCTTGGATTTGATCGCGCCTGCGGGCATGGAAGTGCGCAGCAACGAGGTGATCATGAACGATCTGTTCACGCGCACGCTCTACGTCTACAACTGGCCGAACTACATCTACCCCAACTGGCTCAGCCAGGCCGTGAACTTCGAAGCGCAGATGGACATTGCCCAATTCATTTACCCGACGACGAACAAGGCGATCATGAAGATGCTCCGGAAGAAAGTGGCGGAACTTCGATCGAGCATCCGGATCCTGGAGCAACGCGGCATTGTCCGCGATCCGTCGCTCGAGGCCGCATTGCAGGATGCCGAGGAACTGCGCGACCTGCTGGCGCGCGGTCGCGAGAAGCTGTTTCAGTTCGGCATGTACATCACACTGCATGCCGAGACGGAAGAGAAACTGAAGAAGCTCCAGACCGACATGGAATCCATCCTCGGTGGAAAGCTGGTGCTCACGAAACCGGCGTTGTTCCAGATGGAACACGGATGGAATTCCACGCTGCCGCTGGCGCTCGATGAACTCGAGATCAACCGCAACATGAACACATCGCCGCTCGCGACGAGCTTTCCGTTCTCGAGCTCTGACCTGACGGACGATCACGGCGTGCTCTACGGCATCAATCGCCACAATGAAAGCCTCGTGATCTTCGACCGCTTCGACCTGCCGAACGCGAACGCCAACGTCTTCGCCACCTCCGGTGCCGGTAAATCGTTCGCGGTGAAGCTCGAAATCCTGCGGTCGCTGATGTTCGGCACCGAAGTGCTCGTGATCGATCCGGAAAATGAGTACGTGGAACTCTGCAAAGCAGTCGGCGGATCGTTCGTCCCCATGTCGCTCCAGAGTTCGCTTCGCATCAATCCGTTCGATCTGCCAATGGCCGTGCGCGGAGAGGAGGCGACGACGGGCGAGGTGCTCCGGGCGTCCAGCATCAATCTCCACGGTCTCTTCCGCCTGATGCTCGGCACTCTGACGCCCGCTGAGGACGGCATCCTCGACAAGGCGATCCTGGATACCTATGCGCTCAAGGGCATTACGCTCCAGACGGAAAATCCCGCGAGTATCGAGCCGCCGACGATGCACGACCTCGTGGATGTACTGCTGACGACGCAGGGTGGCGAGAACATGGCCAAGGTGCTTCAGAAATACACCGATGGCAGCTTCGCCGGGCTCTTCGACCAGCGTACGAACGTCGAGCTCCAGAGGCAGATGATGGTGTTCCAGATCCGCGACTTAGAAGAGCAGCTGCGGCCGATCGCCGTGTACACCGTCTTAAACTTCCTCTGGAACCGCATCCGCGCGGAGTTCAAGAAGCGCCTCCTCGTCATCGATGAAGCATGGAATCTGATGCAGTTCGAGGATTCCGCGCGCTTCCTCTACGGCATCGTGAAACGCGCCCGCAAGTACTACATCGGCATCACGACCATCACCCAGGACGTGGAGGATTTCGTGAACTCCCCCTACGGCAAGGCGATCATCACGAACTCCTCGCTCCAAATTCTGCTCAAGCAATCCGCGACAGCCGTCGATAATCTCCA
>CAZUFJ010000053.1:0-10664 GCA_964619805.1 uncultured Candidatus Peribacteria bacterium
CTGCCGCCATTCACGCAACCGCCAACCGCATCACTCACGCCGATCGTTCAGGCACACGCTCCTGCTGGCGAAACGGGCCCCGCCGCACTGACCGTCATGGCCGCGGGTGCGGCTGCGGGGTATGCGTGGATGCGGAGAAAATTTAAGAGAAAGTAAGCTGCAGATCCTCCCTCCCCGCAGTCACACGCGTCCGTTCTCATCCCCGCAGCCGGGCGCTGTTCTATACCCGCAGCCGGGACGCCGCGTCCCGGGGGAATGGTGTTACAGCACGCATCATCGAAAAACTTTTTCTCGTGTGGGACTTACATCAAGCGCACCTTTTTGCGTCGACCAACTCGAGACGCTGTAGTTGATTGCGAGCCGGGACGCGACGTCCCGGCTGCGGGGAAAGGAGAGGGAAAACCGATCAATAGCTCTTGACGCTCCTTTCATCGCTCTCTAACATCCCTCGGCTATTGTTCTTGCCCGACGCAAGGGGATTTCCCTTCGCTAATCGGGGCTCAGAGAACCTCCAAGCCACTTATGTCCACTGGACTCATCGCCCGCAAGGTCGGCATGTCACGCGTGTTTCTCGGAACCGGAGAGGCCGTTCCTGTGACGTATCTGGAGGTAGAGCCGAACGTCGTCGTTCGCACCAAAACCAAGGAAAAGGACGGTTATAACGCCATTGTTCTCGGTGTTGGCGCGAAACCGTGGAGGAGCCGCAAGGGCAAGGAGCACGTCCGTTACAATGTCCAAAAGGAGTGGCAGGTGGAAAAACTGGAGGGCATGGAGCCGGGATCCAAAGTAACCGCAGAGGCGATTCCGATCGAAAGCCTGGTCACGGTTACCGGCGTCAGCAAAGGAAAGGGATTCCAAGGCGTCATGCGCAGGCACCATTTCTCTGGAGGTCCCGCGACGCACGGGAGCCACTTCAAGCGCGAACCGGGCTCCATCGGCATGCGTGCGCAACCGGGCCGCGTCCTCAAGCTTCACAAAATGGCGGGCCACATGGGCCACGATCAAGTCACGTTGCAACATCGCTCCATTGTCGCAGCGGATGCCGCGAAAGGAATCCTTGGTATCAAAGGACCCGTGCCGGGCCCGAATGGCAGCCATGTGTTTTTAACGCTCGAGCCCGCCTCCGTTCACCCCGGGCGGACGGAGGACAAGCCCGCTCCTAAGAAATAATTTTTATGAACGTTGACCTCTTTACAGCATCGGGTGAGAAGAAGGGGACACTCGCGCTCCCGGATGCGCTCTTTGCGGCTCCGATCAACCGCGGGCTGATGCACCAGGCGCTCGTTCGCCAGCAGAGCAACCGACGTGCTGCAATCGCGCATGTGAAAACGCGTGGTGAAGTGGCGGGTTCCACGAAGAAAGTCTACGCACAGAAGCACACGGGTCGCGCCCGCAGGGGACCGATTCGAAGCCCGCTCCTGCGTGGAGGGGGAAAGATCTTCGGACCCCGCTCCGACCGCAATTTTACCAAGGATATGCCGCGCGCAATGCGCCGCGCAGCGCTCCTCTCGTGCTTGAGTTTTTCCGCGAAGGAAGGACGAATTCTCGGCCTCGAGAACTATCCTTCTGATGTCAAAACGAAGGCTGCGTTTGCCCTTATGAAAAAACTTCCGGTCGAGCTCGGTCGCCGCATTCTCGTCGTGCTCCCCGGAACAATGAAGGGGCTCGAACTTTCCGTCCGCAATCTTCCCAATGTGAAGACGATCACGGCCGCATACTTAAACCCAGAGGATCTGCTCGTCTCCAAATATATTATTTTCCTGAGCGAGGCGGTGAAGAAGGCGGAGGAAATGTGGGGGGTGGCGAAGAAAAATATCCCGCAGCCGGGACGTCGCGTCCCGGGGGTAGAAGAGAAACCTTCGAAGAAACCTCGCGCAATGAAGACTAAGCCCTATGCAAAAAAGAAAGCAGCAGCCAAAAAATCAGCAACCAAGAAAACTTCCAAAACTTCCACCTAATGGACCTCGGTCCCTTCGGAACCCTTGGTCCCGTCGGTACCTTCCCTCTCACTCTAACCACTTCCTCCATCATGGATCTTACGAACATCATCCTCGGCCCCATCGTCACCGAGAAATCGGAACGCCTGAAAGCGGGCGAGCGCCATGTGTATACGCTGCGCGTTGCACCTGCTGCGACAAAGATCGACGTCAAAAACGCATTGAAGAAGTTCTATGATCTCGATGTCACATCCATTCGCATGGTTCAGGTCCGCGCAAAAACCCGCATGCTTGGCAAAGGTGTCCCGATGGAGAAGCGCAAGGCCTACAAGAAAGCGCTCGTGACTGCGGCTGCAAAGAGCAAATCCCTCGATCTCGCTTCCCTCCGCGCTTCTTAACTCATGCCGCTCAAAAAGCCTAAACCAACGACACCGGGGCGACGCCAGATGACGATCGCCGATTTCAGTGGCCTTACGAAAAAGCGCCCGGAGAAAAGCCTCGTCACGGGCAAGCAGCGCATCTCGGGCCGCGACGGCAAGGGTCGCGTTTCCATTCGCCACCGCGGCGGGGGACACAAGCGCCTCCAGAGATTTGTGGATTTTCGCCAGATCGATAAATCGGGAATCCCCGGCATTGTGAATGCGATTGAGTACGATCCAAACCGCTCGGCACGTCTCGCGCTCATTCACTACGCCGATGGCGAAAAGCGTTACATCCTGGCGCCGGAGGGACTCAATGTCGGTGATCAAGTGGTTGCCGGAATGCGTACGAAGGTGAAGCTCGGCAATCGCATGCAACTTGAGCACATCCCGGTCGGATACAAGATCTACAATGTCGAAATGCAGCTCGGCCGCGGCGGTCAGATCGTCCGGTCGGCCGGCACCTCCGCAGTGCTCGTCGGTTTTGACGGCGACTACGCGATCGTGCAGCTCCCAAGCACGGAAATCCGCAAGTTCCGCAAAGAATGCTCCGCAAGTATCGGAACGGTGTCGAACCCAGAACACAACCTGATCACGATCGGCAAAGCCGGTCGCATGCGATGGATGGGTTGGAGGCCGACGGTTCTTGGGAAATCCATGAACGCGGTTGATCACCCACACGGTGGTGGTGAGGGCCACAGCCCAATCGGTTTGAAGGCACCAAAGACCCCGTGGGGCAAGAAGGCGCTCGGCGTCCGCACGCGCCGCAAAAAGAAATCGATGGACCTCTTTGTTCGCCGCCGCGTGAAGAAGAAGAGAAAGAAATAATCCCTTTTCCCTCATTTTTTCCGCTTCCTTCAGCTATTCTTCGCTCACCTAACTCCTAATTCCTAACTCCTCGTCATGTCCCGCTCCGTCAAAAAAGGCCCCTACATTGATGCTCGCCTCCTCCAAAAGGTGATGAAGATGGTGGAGAAGTCAGAGAAGAAGATCATCAAGACGTGGTCCCGCGACTGCGATATCCCGCCGGAATTCGTGGGATTCACGTTCGCGGTTCACAATGGCAAGGAGTTCGTGCCCGTCTACGTCACGGAACAGATGGTGGGTCATAAGCTCGGCGAATTCTCCTGGACAACGAAATTCAAAGGACACGGCGGAAAAGCAGCCACGACCGTCGCGCCAGCCCCTGGTGCCCCCGGCGCTCCTGCCGCCCCCGCACCCGCCCCCACTAAATAATTTTTTCACCCATGAAAGCCTCTGTCAATTCCGTACGCATCGCGCCCAAGAAAGCGAACCTCATTGCGAGGCTCGTACGCGGCCTTGCTGTGCCGGATGCAATCGAGGCCCTGCGTCGCACGCACAAGAAAGGCGCGCGCATCGTGGAAACGCTCCTTCAATCCGCCGTCGCGAACACATCGCACAACTTGAAACAAGATCCCCAGACGATGATCGTGAAAACGATCGTCGTGAACCAGGGGACGGCCTACCACCGCGGCGTTCCGATGGCGCGTGGCCGCGTTCGCCCGATGCGAAAATTCCTGAGCCACATCGAGATCGAATTGGGATTTGAAGATGTTCCGCAGCCGGGACGTCGCGTCCCGGAGAAAAAAGATGTGAAGAAAAAACCTTCCACCAAGAAATCCACTTCCCCCGCTGCTTCTTCCAAATAACTATGGGTCAGAAAGTTAACCCCAACGGCTTTCGCCTCCTCATCACGCACATGTGGCCATCCACCTGGTTCGCGCGCGGCAAGAAGTATCGCGATCTGTTCCTCCAGGACATCCAAGTGAAGCGCTACATCAAGGAAAAGATGAAGGAAGCGGGCATCAGTGAGCTCACGATCGATCGTGGGAAAAAGATCACGGTCACGATTCATACGAGCAAGCCTGGCGTCATCATCGGCAAGCAGGGCGCCGCGATCGAGGATCTGCGCAAGGACTTGGAGCGCAAGTTCGGCGGATCGTTCGAGGTTGAAATCCGCGAAATCCGCGCGCCGGACGCCGATGCCGAGATCATTGCAGAAACGATTCAGGGCCAGATCCAGCGCCGCATGCCGCACCGACGCGCGGTTCGCATGGCGGTAGAGAAAGCGATGCAGGCGGGCGCGGTCGGCATCAAAGTGACACTGTCGGGTCGCCTCAACGGTGCGGAAATCGCACGCGATGAGCTCTACAAAGAAGGAAACGTTCCACTCCAGACGCTGCGCGCAAACATCCAGCACGCCAAGCGCCACGCCATTACGAAATTCGGCACAATCGGTATCCAGGTGTGGATCTTCAAGGGAATGGTCTTCAAGAAGGTGCAGCAAATGCAATCGAGTGCTCTCGAAACCGCTTCCAAGTCCGCTGCGTAAACCCCCATGTTAGAACCGAAGAAACTCCGCCGGCGAAAACTCCACCGCGAACGCGGTAAGTTTAGGGGCATTGCCACGCGTGGTGCCGAGCTTGCATTCGGATCCGTGGGGCTCAAGTCCCAGTCAGTGTCGGAGCTTACGGCGCGCCAGATCGAGGCGGCACGTCGCGCGATGACGCACAGTGTCCAGCGCGGGGGCAAGATCTGGATCCGCGTGTTCCCGCACACGCCGGTCACACGAAAAGCCGCCGAGGTGCCAATGGGATCAGGAAAAGGTTCGGTGGAGTACTACGCGACGATCGTGAAACCGGGAACGATGATCTTCGAAATTGACGGCCTCCCGGAGAAAGACGCGCGCGAGGCGCTCAGGCTCGCGAGTCACAAGTTGCCGTGCAGAACAAAAATCGTTACCCGCATTGGTTCTCATTAATGTTATGGCACACACGCTCTCCGTCTCCGAACTTCGAAACATGCAGCCCGCGGACATCGCCCGCGATGCGCGCGACCAGCGCACGCTTGTGTCGAAACTGCGCTTAGGGATAAAGCTCCAAAAGGAGAAGGATACGGCCAAATACCGCCGCGAGAAGAAGCTACTTTCCCGAATGCTCACCATTCTTTCGGAGAAAAACGCCGCACCCGCACTTGTCCCGCGTAGCCCCGCGGGCGAAGTTGGATTGAAGAAGGGAAAGATTTCCTCTACAATTTCCGCCCCCGCGACTCTATGAGAAAGAAAGTAGGCACCGTCACATCGGCAAAAATGCAAGGCACCGTCACGGTGACCGTGCATCGTTCGATGGTCCACCCGCTGTACCAGAAGCGCTACCGCATGAGCAAAAAGTTCCTCGCCGATAGCAAGGGCCAGGACTTGGGTGTTGGTGATGAAGTTCAGATCACCGAGTGCCGCCCCTTAAGCAAACGAAAGTGCTTCCGCGTGACGGAGGTATTGAAACGCGCCCCTCGCGTGAGTGAGCTCCTTGAAGAAGGAGCAGTGACTGAGGCGCTCCGTACAAAGAAAAAAATTCCGCAGCCGGGACGTCGCGTCCCGGAGTCCGAAGAAGAAGTTCTCGCCCCCACCAAATCATGATCCAGACACAATCCATGCTGACCGTTGCCGATAACACGGGTGCCAAGACCGTGATGTGCATCCGCGTGCTCGGCGGCACACGCCGTCGCTACGCGCGCATTGGCGATGTGATCGTCGTCGCGGTGAAGGAGGCCGCTCCCCGCGGCACTGTCCGCAAGAAAACAGTGGAGCGCGCAGTCGTCGTTCGCACGCGCGCGATCACGCGACGCAAGGACGGATCGGGCGTGCGCTTCGACGACAATGCCTGCGTCATCATCCAGAAGGACGGCCTGCCGAAGGGCACGCGCGTCTTCGGGCCGGTGGCGCGCGAGCTTCGCATCCGCGGCTATCAGAAAATTATTTCCCAGGCTCCCGACGTTCTATGAAACTCCACACGGGCGATACCGTCCTCGTCATCAGCGGCAAAGATCGCGGGAAGACCGGCACCGTGCTTCGCGTCATGCCGGACGTCAGCCGCGTCGTCGTTGCGGGGGTCAACATGCACACGCGTCACTTCAAAAAAGCGGCCGATCAGCCGGGCAGAATCGTGAAATTTGAAGCAAGTTTGTCCGCGAGCAACGTGATGATCCTCGATCCGAAGGAAAAGAAGCCAAGCCGCATCGGTTTCACGGTGGATGCGAAGGGCAACAAGAAGCGCATTGCAAAACTGAGTGGCGAAGCAGTCGTGCACGTCCGCGCCGCAAAGGTCGAGAAGAAAGTGAAGGAAGAAAAGGCAGAGACCCCCCTTCGCTCCAAAGGAGCTACGGAGGGGCAGGCGAAACCAGCAGAGAAGAAGGCATTCTGGAAGAAGATGGGCTTCGGTTCCGCGGTCTTAGACGAGGCGGAGGTCCCAGAGGGTCCGCACAGCAAGAAAGATCAATCCATTCCCGCTCAAGAACTGCACATCCATAAGGGTGGCAGAGGTTCGTGATTCTTTTATGATGATTACCTCTGTTATTGCCGGCTTAAAAGAATGTTACTCGTTACTGGTTACTTGTTTCTCTTTGCAAAACGAGCAACGAGTAACGAAGAAACGAGCAACGAATCCACGATTCTCTTCGAAAAACTTTTAATATGGCATACGTAACTCTCCATGATCGGCTCCGCGGGCCTATCCGCACGGCGCTCAAGACGAAGCTGCAGACCGAGAACATCCATGCGCTGCCGCGCATCACAAAGATCATCGTGAACGTCGGCATCAACAAGTCGAAGATGGATAGTAAAGAGATGCAGGAATATATCGGCGAAACGCTCAAGAGAATCACGGGACAGAAGCCGATCTACAGAGCGACACGCAAAGCGATCTCCAACTTCAAGACGCGCGCGGGTCTCGTTGTCGGCGCAATGGTGACCCTCAGGGGTCGCAAGATGGAGGAATTCCTCGACAGACTCGTCAGCTATATCCTGCCCCGCATCCGCGACTTCCGCGGACTACCAGGAAAACTCGATGGCCGCGGAAATTACGCACTCGGACTCAATGACCACACGATCTTTCCCGAGGTGCCGCCCGTCGAAGCGCAGAAAATTTTCGGTTTGCAGATTCAGATCACGACGAACGCAGGAACGGACGAGGCCGGCCGCGCGCTCCTGAAAGAGATCGGCATGCCGTTTGTCCCGGAGCGCACAAAGAAAGTGATAGCAGCACCTGCAGAGAAACACGCGAAAGGGTCGCTGTCCGTTGCATCAAAAGAAGAGATGACAGTTGATCAGCCGGTAAAAACCGAGGATACTGCCGTTCCACCTGCCAAAAAGAGCTCAAAGAGCGAAGGTGGGAAGCCAGAAAAGAAATCTCCTAAGTCCTAATTCCTAACTCCTAAGTCCTCATCCCCATGGCCCGACTCGCACTTATATTAAAGCAGCAGCGTCACATGGACGCGTACCTGAAAGCGAAGGCTTCAGGGAAGAAGCCGAAGTTCCCGACGCGTATCTATCGCCGCTGCAAATTGTGCGGACGTCAGCACGGATTCATGCGTTTCTTCGGTATCTGCCGCATTTGCTTCCGAGAACTCGCGACAAACGGCGAGATCCCCGGTGTCACCAAATCTTCCTGGTAACCTAGCCCTAGCCCCGACCCTAGCCCTATCAATGCCTTACCTCACAGATCCCATCGGCGACCTCCTCACAAGGATGCGCAATGCGCAGAAGGCGGGGCACCTGAAAACTTCCGCGCCGCTCTCCACGATGAAGAAGCGTCTCTGCGCACTCCTCCAAAAAGACGGGTGGATTGACTCGTATGCGATCACGGGCGAGGCCCCACAGCAGGAGATCGAGGTCACGTTTATCCCGGGTAAAAATCTGACTGTGAAACGCGTCAGCAAACCGGGACGCCGCGTGTACCAGGGTGCTGATGAACTGAAGCCGGTGCTCCGCGGGTTCGGTGTTTCGATTCTGACGACCAGCCAAGGGCTGATGACAAACATTGAAGCCCGCAAGAAAAAAATAGGCGGCGAAGTTCTCTGCGAAATCTACTAATGCTTCCATTTCTCTCAGCATAAATGTCACGTATCGGACGTAAATCAGTGGCTCTCCCATCCGGCGTCACCGCCGAGATCACCCAGACACACGTCCGTGTGAAGGGTCCAAAGGGCGAACAATCCGTTCTCCTCTTGCCGGAAGTAACGGTTTCCATGGAGGGCAATACGGTCACGGTCGCTCGCAAGGGTGATACGAACGCAGCGCGCGCCCGCCACGGGCTCATCCGCATGTTGATCCACAATGCGGCGGTGGGTGTGAGTGCGGGCTACGAGAAGCAGCTCGAGATCATCGGCGTCGGTTACAAGGCGCAGCTCAAGGGGAAAACGCTCGGATTGAATCTTGGCCATTCGCATCCGATCAACTTCGCGATTCCGGAAGGCATCGAGATCACCCAGCACGAGAAGAACAAGAACATCCTGATGATCCGCGGCATTTCGAAACAGCTCGTCGGCCAAGTCGCCGCCGAGATCCGCGAGTTCCGTCCGCCAGAACCCTATAAGGGCAAGGGCGTGCGCTACATCGGTGAGCCCGTCCGTCGCAAGGCAGGCAAGGCCGCCGCCGCCAAGACCGCCGCATAACTATGCAAAGCAAAAAGACCCTCCTCCGGCAGGCACGCAAGCGACGCATCCGCGCCCGCATCCGAGGCACTGCCGCGCGTCCGCGCTTGTCCGTCTATCGTTCGCTCACGTCGCTCTCGGCACAATTGATCGATGATGACGCAGGCACAACGCTCCTCGCCGCGCATTCCAGGGAGGCGAAGGCGAAGCTCACGGTCGCGGGTGCCAAGAAGCTCGGCACGCTTGTTGCAAAAAAAGCGAAGGAAGCGAAGATCACGGTCGTCGTCTTTGACCGCAATGCGTACAAGTACCACGGCCGCATCAAGGCCCTGGCCGACGCCGCCCGTGCAGGCGGATTACAATTCTAATCTATGGCAGCGAAAAGTTCCAGACCGGATCGAAAGCGCGGTGGTCGCAGAGACCGCGAGCCCTCGGAGTTTGCCGAAGCGACGCTCAGCGTGGATCGCGTCACGCGCGTCGTGAAGGGTGGACGCCGCATGCGTTTCCGAGCGATCGTCGTAATGGGAAACCGCAAGGGCAAAGTGGGCCTCGGCACGGGCAAGGCTGCGGAAGTCCAGGCTGCTGTTCGCAAAGCCGCATCGGCCGCGCGCAGAGCGATGATCCGCATTCCGATTGTCGAAGGGACGATCCCGCACCAGGTCGATCTGAAATTCAAAGCGGCACGCATCCGTCTGATCCCAGCCGTTGATGGCACGGGTATCATCGCCGGTGGTGCGCTGCGTGTGATCCTCGATCACGCGGGCGTGAAGAACGTGCTCTCGAAGCGCTATGGCACACGCAACAAACTCGTGAACGCCCAGGCCACGATCTTTGCTCTCCAACAGCTCCGCTTCACAGGCAAAGAAGCACCGGATGTGCCAGAGGTTCCAAAGGGTGAGGCACCCATTGCCCCAGATATTTCCTCCGCTCAAGTCCGCGAGGTCAGCAAAAAGAGCGTCTCGCATGAGGGGACGTTGAAGGAAAAACCGTAATGGATTTAGGGGTTCAGCCCCTCTGCGTAGAAATCGCCATATCGTTCACGCAGAACTTTGTCTGCCGTCTTTCGTGCGTCCGCCGGTGTTAGTTCTTTTGCCCCTACTTTCAACATGTCCGACTTCACATACGGGATTCCATTTGATCCGTATTGGTGGAACGTTTGATCTCGGAGATCGAATCTTCCTGCGATGAGTGAATTGATTTGTCGGTCATCTTGTAACGCGTATTTTGTTGGAGGCAATAAGACCTTTGATAGAGCATGTTCCAAATATGAGGCAATGGGGTTCACCTTCAATCCATGACCGATATACACAGTTGCTTCTTTACCCGGTTGTTCGAATGCTGCACCTCCTCCATGGCCAATTTTGTACCCTGCAATAATTCCTCTTTTTTCTAAATCACGTAGAACAGACTCGATGTGTTGCACTGCTTTTTGATCTTTCGGATCAAAGTTTAAATGGAATTTCCATCCATTAGATGGATCGAGAATCTTTACAGCATCATTCATAGGTGCCAACTTTGCTTTCAACTTTGGCGTGAGCGGCACGACAGAATTTCGTATGCCCATAACAACAGAACTACCGACTAGCATTAATTTCCCGTCTGGTGCTTTTAGGATTTTTGCATGTCCCCACGTTAATCCACCCTCAGGGTATGTCAGCCACACATTGGTGCCTGATTCATATTTTATGCTATCGGGGTCAGGATTATTGATGGAATGCCCTTGGGGGTCATTGCGTTTTTGACTAGTGAGAACGCGGGAGAGCTCATCGACCGATTTAATGGGTGTCTCCTTTGGATTGATCCGTTGGACGGGTGCCCTCGCGGGGGTAGCGGTCGGACTTTTTACAGGAGCCATCGGTTG